>JANOTJ010000592.1:0-1717 GCA_031416295.1 Chloroflexota bacterium | reverse complement strand
CGCGGGTAGGGCTGACGGAAGATGGACCGCCAGACGGGGCTTCGGCGGATGGTCTGATCCACCCGCTCGAGGAAACTCACCGGGCTCCTCCTGCGACGCCGGGGGTCCCGGCGAGTTGCGCGTCGCGATACGACTCCTTGTAGAGCCGCCCGTCGGTCGACACCTCCTGCAGCTCGAACCGCTCCATCGTAATGGCGTCGAAGGGGCAGCGCTTGACGCACAGCGCGCAGCGGATGCAACGCTCCTCGTCGAGGATCATCGCGCCCCCGTTCTCCCAGCCGTAGGCCTCCTCGAGTTCGGGCAGGAAGCCTTCCGACTTGAGCGTGTTGATGTCGACCAAGTGGATGACGCCCTCCGGGCAGACATCCGCGCAGGCACCGCACAGCACGCAGCGGAACGGGTCGAACCAGATGTTGTAGTTGCACATGAGGCAACGGGTCGATTCGGCGACCGCCCCATTGGCGTCGTAGCCGAGCTCGACCGGGGTGTTGAAGTTGACGATCGGGTCCGTGGACGGCATGCGTGCCTGGAGCTGGACCATGGGGATGTGCTGGCGGGGCAGGACGTCGTAGAACTCGGGCATGTCATGGCGCCACGAGCTGGTGATCTTGACGTTGGCGCTGACCGTCACGTCGGTCCGGCCGGCGAGGTAGCGATCGATGGCGTAGGCCGCCTTCTTGCCGTGGCCGGCCGCCTCGATCAGGGTCGTCGGGCCGGTCACGAAGTCGCCGCAGGCGAAGACGCCCCGGACGTTGGAGGCGTAGGTCGCCGGGTCCACCTTGACCCGGCCGCGGTTGATCTCGAAGGTGGCTTCCACCGGCAGGAAGGTCAGGTCGGCGGCCTGGGACACCGCCGGGATGACCGTCTGCGCCCTGACCACGAACTCGGAACCGTCCACGGGCACCGGCGAGCGGCGGCCGGATGCGTCGGGCTCGCCCAGGCGGTTGCGGATGAAGCGCACGCCGGCCACCTTGCCGTCCTCGCCGATGATCTCGATCGGGCTCGCCAGGAACTCCATGCGCACGCCCTCGCGCTCGGTCTCGCCCAGCTCCTCCTCGTCGACGACGAGCTCGGAGCGGGTCCGCCGATAGGCGATGGTCACGTTCTGGGCGCCATGCCGGAGGCTCGTCCGCGAGCAGTCCATGGCCGTATAGCCGCCGCCGATGACGACCACATCCGTGCCCACCTCGAGCGGCTCGCCGAGGTTGGCCTTCTTCATGAAGTCCACACCGTAGTCGACGCCGTCGAGGTCCGAGCCCGGGATGTCCAGGACGACCGCGTCCATGGCGCCCGCGGTGATGGCGATGGCGTCGAAGTCGCGCTGGAGCTGCTCGAAGGTGATGTCCACGCCGATCCGGGTGTCGTACACGAAGGTCACGCCCAGGCGCTCGATGAGCCGGACATCCATCTCGATGGCTTCGCGCGGCAGCCGGAAGGCGGGCACACCGATGAGCATCGTGCCGCCGGCGAAGGGCAGGCTGTCAAAGACCGTGCACTGGTAGCCCTTCATCGCGAGCTCGCGCGCCACGGACATGCCGGCCGGACCCGCCCCGACGATCGCGACGCGCTCCGCGCGGGCCGTGATCTGGGGCATGACATCAGGGATCCCCGACGCCTCGTGCCATTCCACGAGGAAGCGCTTCATCGCCCGGATGGCCAGGGGCCGATCGATGTCGCCGCGGCGGCAGGCGCGCTCGCACGGCGCGGAACAGACGTA
>JANOTJ010000591.1:0-5891 GCA_031416295.1 Chloroflexota bacterium | reverse complement strand
GGTCGGAGCGGTGCCCCAGCCCGACGTCGGACTCACAATTAACGTGGTGATCCCGGAGGCGCGAACACTTCGCTGCCCGGAAGCGTCTTATAAGAGTGAGGAGACCGACCACTGGATCTCGTCCGTCGCGCACAACGAGGTAACCATGCAGCGTTCGATGAGCTGGCGACTCAGCACGCGCCCGAGCTCTTCCGGCTTGCAGTGGCGGTCGTCGGCTGGGATGTTGCGCCGGAACTCAGGTTGCCCGCCGCGGTGCTCCACCGTCCGGGCAGCTCGAGGAGATACCAGGTGATCACGATCGGCATCGATCCCCACAAGTCGTCGCACACCGCCGTCGCGCTCGATCCGACAGGCCGCGTCGTTGGCGAGTTGCGCGTGCCTGCGCAGTGGGCACGGTCAAATCACGACTTCACTACGCGCTTGGACGACTCCGAGTTGCGGGCACAGGAGGCGATGAATGAGTGACGAGAAGCAACTGCGCGAGTGGCAAGCCAGCGAGGCGAGAGAGGGCGAGGCCCGCGGGCGAAGGATGCCGCTACCTCCAATGGCGAACTCAGCGAGCCCACGCATCCTGCCGGGGGCCCGGCAGCGGACAACCCTCACTGGGGTTGGGGTCGCTACGGTACTGCTCGCTGTTGTCCTGCTGAATCGGCCCTCCGGAGCACCTCCGGCCGATCCCGGGGCCTCCGACGCCCCGCCGCCAGTTCCGACCGCTGAACCGCCCGGCGCCGAGCTGCCAAGCGCTGCTCAGACGCTTATCGAAAACACCCTCGTTGCGTTCACAGACCCCCGTCCAAACGGGACGGGTAACTGGGTGGTCGGTACGCTGACGAGAGGATGGGGTGCTCTGCCATATTCCGCAGGCGAAGCGCAAGTCCGGACCGACTGGAACAGGATAGTCGTCGCCCGGCCAGTCCCGGGCTTTACGATCGTGGAAGAGGTCTTGCCGGACGGGACGATCCGGGAAATCTATCGCACGGCCGATGGCATTACGTCCTCGACCCTCGTCGCGGCTCGCGCCCAGGGCCCGGTGATTGCGTTGGCGGGAGTGGACTTGGGTGTAGTTCTGGTGGACGAGGCAGCGGGCGAAGTCGTGAAAGTCGTGCCACCTGCAGAATCCCTGGAGCCGGTGCAGCGCGGCGACCTGCACTGGTCGCCTTCCGGACAGACGCTTGCTTCGCCACTGTGCACGCAAGAGACATGCGTCTCGGACATCGTCACCATTGACGACCGCTCGTCGCGGCAACTTCAGGATTTCGTCCTGGTGGCTGTTTCGGACCGGTTCGCGGTCGGCTATCGCTCCGAGGAAGATCGGTCCTGGCGGGTCGTCGACCTCTCGACCTCGGTGGAGTCCAAGGTCCAGTCTGAGATTGCCTCGCCGTTTGCGACAGTGACCCTTGCTGATGGCTACTTCATGCTCTCCGGCCGGCTCGAGAGTGGGGAAAGGGGGTTCGCTCGTCTCGACGCCGAGACCGGCGCCGCTGCGACCGTTTACACCACGAAAGAGGACCTCTTCTTGTACCCGCAGTGGGCCTCCTCTCAGTTTGTTGTGCTCGGCCCTCGCGACGGGTTGGGGGACCTGGTCAAGGACGGTCTATCTCTCGTGGTCCTGGATGTTGCGACCGGCAAGCTCGCCGGTTCGGCTCTAACCGCCAAGCCCCTTCCGTAGACCACGAGCCTGATGCTCGCACCAACCTCCTACAGCGGCACGCCCAAGATCCATCGGTTGGATCAACGGGCGGCGCGCTGGCTGCTCCGAGTCGACGACCGGGTTGACGAGGCGCGTTTTCAAGGTGACGCAGGAGTTTCTGGCCCAGATGATCGGCGTCCAGCGTCGTGCCCTCCGCGGTCCCCTCCCCGCCTCGGGTGCCTCGACCAGCTCCGGCGGCCCGCGTGGCCTAGGCCAGGGCTAGGGTGCGGGCGGCTGAGGCCCCAGGACGTCGTGGCGGCCCTCGATCGGGCGCTCGTTGAACGCATCGATCCAGCGCTGGACCGCTTCGGGATCGTCGAAATCGACACCCGTCCCCGCATCGCCTGGACGATCCGCTCGCCGCCCGAAGGATTCGGTGTCCGCCATCGCGCTCAGGAACTCCGCCTTGAACGAATCGATCGCGAGCGAGCGTTTCGGCTGCCCGCACTGACGAACGAACGCATGGCGGTGCCGCCACTCTTTGTCGAGGGCAGCACCGCCGTTCCATGGCCGCGGATTGGGGATCAGGCCGGGCAGTTGCCCGGATCCGGGACGTCGGTCCGGGGGGCAGCCCCGACCGGCAGGAGGTAGGTGGCGTAGAGGACGAGGTTGGTCGAGCCCTGATTGCGGGCGATGTGGATGTGGCCGCCGCCCTCGTCGATGAACGTGTCACCGACCCCGTACACGATCGGCGTGCAGGTCGGGTCGTCGCCGTCGTAGAACGTCATCGCCCCGCTGGCGATCGTGACGAATACCGGACCTGGGTGGCTGTGCCAGCCCGTGTGGCCGCCTGGGGTGATCGTGATCGACTGGGTGAAGACATCGATATCGGTCCGAATCTTGAGCTTCAGGTTTGCGGTGTTGATCTTGTCGCCGGACTGGAGCGTGCCTCGTGTGAAGTTGGTGGGCGTCGCGCCCTGGCCGCTGGTGGCGCTGGCGACGCCCAACGTGGTCAGCGCGGCGACGAGTCCGAGCACGATGGCTCGGCGGAGCATGCGGTTCATTCGGATCTCCTTAAGTGAGGGGGGGATGGACTTCCGGAGGCTCAGGCTGGGGGCGTCGCGTCGGCGATGGTCAGCGCGATCGACTGCGGATTCAGGATGGTGAGGTAGACCGGGCAGCGTTCGCGTTCTCGAGGCGGTCCTCGCGGCAACCGGCTTCGAGCAGTTCGCCCTGCTACGTCGTGCGTGGCTTCGGCCGTCGATCCCAGGTAGTAGTAGTCGCGGTCGCCGATCCAGTGGACGTGGGCGTCGATGAAACCTGGGTACGCGACGTTCGGGCCGATGTCAATGACCGGGACCAGGTCACCGGCGAGCGCCAGGACCTTCTCCCGTGTCCCAACCGCAGATACCGTCCCGTGCTCGATGAAGAGGGCCTGCGCCGTGGCCGGTTCGCCCATCGTCACGATCCGGCCAACGTTGACGAGGGTCCCAGCCTCGGGCGCCGTAGGACTGGCGGCCGCGGTTGGTACTGGGGAGCCGCTCGTCGACGAGGACGGCGACGTCTGGGAGCTTGTGGTGCCCGGGGCGCAGCCGGCAACGAGGGCGAACACGACCAGTGCAGCCGAGAGCGGGGCGGGGATGGGCGACACGCATGCCGCCCATCCGGTTGCCACCAGACCCGCTGTCAGCCTCCGCCGACCTTGGTGCGAGTGGCGAAGTAGATGTCGCTCATCCCTTCCGGCGCCGGGGCACGTCCGAAGACGAGCGTCGCGGCATCCCAGCTGAACGAGCCGCGCGTCTCGTTGGCGGCCGTGTTGATTGCGCTGCCGGCATTGACCGGCGTCGACCAAGCCGCGTCGACGCCGGAGCGGCTCGCGAAGTACAGGTCCTGGCCGCCTGCGCCGCCGCGGTTGGAGTCGAAGACGATCTCCAGCCCGTCCTTGCGGACGTTGGGCCGGAAGTCGGCCACGGCGCTGTTGAGTGCCGCGACCGGGCCAACCGAGCCCCAGGTGCCGTCGGCCTGCCGCTCCGCGGAGTAGATGTCCGGGCCGCGCGAGAAGTACAAAAAGGCGCGCCCATCGGCCTCGAAGTACGACGGGCTGAATTCGGGCAGCGCGCTGTTGACGGCATCCGGCAGGCGGACCGGCGCGCTCCAGCCGGTGACCGGGTGGTTGCGCGAGAAGTAGATGTCGGCGTTGCCGCCGCGTGTGCTGACGAAGTAGAGCCCCTTGCCGCGCACCGGCGTCGGGCAGAAGTCGTCGGCGGCGCTGTTGATGACCGGGCCCAGGTTCACGGGCGTGCCGAAGCCCACCGCGGTGCTGGGCCGGTGGGCGACCCACAGGTCGATGCCCCCGAGCCCGCCCGGCGACCGCGTGGAGGCGATGTAGAGGCTGAGGCCATCGGGCGACTGGATCGGGCAGCCGTCGACGAAGGCGGTGTTTACTCCGGAGCTGCTTCCCGGCAGCGTCTCGATCGACGCTGCGGTGCTCCACGCGGAATACTGCTTGGCGGCAGCCTGTGCGACGGTGATGGTGAGCAGCATGGCGGCGCTGGTCAAGATCGCCAGGCCGACGCGCCTTGATCGAGTGGGATACATCCTCACGGTCCTCCTTGGATGGCGGGACTGGCTGTCCCGCCGGCACTGCATTGCCCCTGCCAGGTCTCATGTCGGGAGCGGGTCCGGATGGAGGTGTCGGTCATGGCGTCTCAAACGTCATCGACTCGAGGATGGCTCGCAGCTCAGCCATGGCTCCGGCCGGCGTCGCGTCGCTCCACGACGCATCGATCACCGTCACCAGGCCGTCCACGTCGAGGATCCAGATCTCGTCGATCTGGCCCGCGAACTGTTGCCACCGGTGGCACGCCGCCGGGTCGTCCTGCGTCAGCGTGCAGAACCTGGGTTCGGGGTCTTCTGCACCGCGGTCGCACTGGCCGAACGCGGCGTCATCGGGCACGTTGAGAACGATCGACTTGCCCGCGTGGCCATCGACCCTGATGTCCACCGGCTCCGAGGCATCGCGGGATGCCTGGCCTCGAAGCGCAGCGACTACCTCGTCGACAGTTGTGGCAGGGCTATCCGGCATGGTCGTCGACCATTCGCACGGATCAGCAGGCACGTAGATGTCGCCCACGAACGGGCCGATCATCCACGCGTCCTTCGGGGCGAAGTCCAGTTCCTGAGGGGCGTTGCCGAGGATGCCGTTACCCGGCTCCCCGTACCAGCCCCGGGCCGGAATGGTGACGGTGGTTGGAACGTTGCGTGAGCCGTCTAATTCGCCATCAGTGAGCACGAACGTGCCCTCCGCGAGGCTGCCGTCAGCGGCGGTCGGCGACGCGGACGGCGTGGCGACGGACGCCTCTGGGGTGGGGGTTGGCAAAACGCCCGGTCCGCCAACGCTGGACGTAGGCGGACCGAGTAGGCGAGAGCCAACGACAAGTACGACGATCACGGCGGCGGTGGCGAGGCCGATGGGCACGAGCTTGTTGAAGGTGGGCATCCTCCACGGGCCGATGACGGCCCGCTGATGGGTCTGTTCGACTTGGGCGCGCACCTCGTCGTAGATCTCGTCCGCGAGTTCGGTCGCTCCCTCCATCAGGAAGGCGTTGATCAGGCGATCGGGGTCACGTTGCGCGTTCATGCCATTCGCTCCTGGGAATCCGCGGTCGACCGGGCATCAGCCTCGATGCTGGCCCGGAGCGCCCGCGTGGCGTGGTGCAAGCGGGACTTGGCCGTCCCGACGGGGAGTCCGGTTCGTGTCGCCACCTCGGAGATCGAGAGCCCGAGGTAGTGGTGGAAGACCAGGACGGCGCGCTGTTCGACGGTGAGCCTCCGGAAGGCCCGCTCGAGCAGGTCGCGGTCGTCCACGGTCAGGTACTCGTCGGGGCCGTACGCGCCCGCGACGGGAAGGATCCTCAGGCCCTCGGACCATCGCCGGCGATGCCTGGCCTCGGCATAGCACGCGTTGGTGAGGATGCGGTGGAGCCACGGCTCGAAGCGGGACGGGTCACGCAGGGTGCGGAGCTCGGTCCAGCACGTGATCAAGGCGGCCTGGACGGCGTCCTCGGCCAGGTCGATGTCGCGGAGGATCCGCACCGCGATCGCCAGGCATCGGTCGCCCGCCATGCGCGCCAGGGAGTCGAACGCTTCCGCGTCGCCCCGTTGCGCCTGCTCGACCAGCTCCTCTTGCACCCGTCACTCCACATCCGTGGCGATCGGCCATGGTGGCTCGATCAGTAGATAGAGCGATCGGGGCAGCCTA
>JANOTJ010000590.1:0-11192 GCA_031416295.1 Chloroflexota bacterium | reverse complement strand
GGGTAGAACCGCTCGGAGAGGGCGCACCCGAGTGCGAAATCAAGCGGGACCAAGGCGTCGTCATCGTGAACGAGTCACATCCCTCATACGAGGAAGCCCTTCGCAACCGTTGGACCGAGGTCGTCGTACTGCGGGCCGTCGCAGCTAGGTTTGCAGCCGACGTTTCCGCCACGGCAGCCGAGAGTTACGAAGTCCTCGACGACATCCTCCGGTTCGCAGCCAATCGCTCAAAACGGCGAAGGACCGGGACCATGGAGGATGAACCTGAAGAGGTGCTTGTCGAAGCGGTGTGAGCTCCGCGGTCCAGGAGTACGACCAAGTGGACGCCGATCCCAGGTCACCACCGGGTGGTACTCCGCCTTCTCGCGTCCACCCCCGATGAATTCATTGCTGGCCACGGTGAACGTCGTAACGTTCTTGCCCGAGGCCAGGCTGCGCATCTCCGGGTCGCGCGTGAGGCGCCCGGTCAACAGGACCTTGTTCATGGTCCATGCTCCTTCCCGGTCGGTCGGCTGGGCCGTCCGACCCTGCGTGTGACGGCGGGTCATCGGCGGGCATCGGCGGCTCACCCGGAAAGCGCGGACGCTCGGCCCGTAACCGCTCAGCCGACGACGGTCCCTCGGCCTACGCGTGGCCCGATCGGCGACGGGTCGCCACGGGAGCCCGCTCCTGTCGCTGGCGCCGATGGAGCCAGCCCCAACTGGCCCTCGGCGGCCATCGTTCGCGAAGCGGAGCGCTCGTCGTCCTGGGCGATGTCCTGGTCGGCGTGATCCGGCCCGTGAGCAGGCCCCAGGGCGACCGGCAGCGTCTCGGGCTCGTCCGTCCGTCGACGTCGGCGTTTCGCCGGTCTCGCTTGCGGGACGATCAGCCCGCGCGAGCCGTGATGGGCGGATGATACGGCGGCCAGGGCGACCAGCGTCTCTTCCGCGACCGGCGGATAGTCGGCGTACATGTCGCAGAAGAGCTCCACGAGCTCGGGATCGAACTGCGTCCCGGCGTGCCGACGGAGTTCCGCGACGGCCTGGTCGTGGCTGACCGCCGCCTTGTAGGGGCGGTCGTGGGTCATCGCGTCGTAGGCGTCGGCGATAGCCACGATGCGGGCGCCCAGGGGGATCTCGTTGGCGCGCAGGCCGAAGGGATAGCCGTGGCCCGCATAGCGCTCGTGGTGGTGCAGGATGATCGGCACGGCGTCCTTGAGTGCCGCCGCCTGCTCCAGGATCACCTGCCCGATGCGCGGGTGCTGGACGACGGTCCGCCACTCGGCCGAGGTGAGCGCCGATGGCTTCTCCAGGATCTCCTCGGGCAGGGCGATCTTGCCCACGTCGTGGAGCAGCGCCGCGACGCGCAGTCGATCGATCTCGGCGTCCGGCAGCCGCAGCTGCCTGGCCAGGGACACGGCAATCATGGCGATGAGCGGCGACGGCTGACCGCGGTAGTGGGGGAGTGTCGCGAGGGCGCTGGTCAGGGAGGCCGTGGCGGCTTCGCGTGCCTGGCGGCCGATCTCCATCGCCTGTGCGCGACCGGCGGCCGAGATCGGTGCGCGGGGCACCCTCGCATCGTCGTCGGGCTCGGCGAAGATGTAGGTCTGGTTGCGGCCCAGCGACTTGGCCGAGTACATCGCCGCGTCGGCGTCGCGGACCAGCGTCTCCATGCGCAGCTGCTGGCCGGAGCCGCCGACGATGCCGATCGAGATGGTCACGGCGATGTCGCCGGCACCCTTGACATGGTAGCGCTCGCGCTCCACGAGCGTCCGCAGCTTCTCGGTGAGGACGGATCCTTCCTCGACCCCGGTCTCGGTCAGGATGAGCATGAATTCCTCGCCACCATAGCGTCCGATCATGTCCGACGCGCGCAGATTGAGGGCGATGGTCTGGGCGACGCCGCGCAGCACGATGTCGCCCGCGGCGTGGCCGTACGAGTCGTTGACGGCCTTGAAGTGGTCGACATCAACGAACGCCACCGAGAGAGGTCGTTCGTAGCGCGTTGCCCGCTCGACCTCGGAGAAGAGGGCTGCTAGCAGCGCCTGGCGGTTGGCGACGCCGGTCAGGCGGTCCACGGTCGCGCGGTCGTGGGTGTCGGCGAGGGCGCCGGCGATGCCGTTGACCGCGATCGCCAGCCGACCCTCGAGACCCGAGTGGCGGACGGACACGCTGGTGCTGTAGTCGCCGGTCGCGATGCGTTCCGCAGCCTTGACCAGGGACGCGAATCGGAAGCGGAACCAGGCGGCCACGAGGATCGCGGTCAAGGACACCCCGACGATCGCCGCGACCAGGGCAGCGATCACTGAGCGGATCCCGTCGTCGATCCAGGAGATCGCGGCATCCGGTATGGCAAGGAAGAGGATCCCGAGTGCGACAGGTGCCGCCAGCGCCAGGACCCCGAGTAGGCGCATCATGCCCCGAACGGTACCGCCGCGCACCGCTCCGCCGGACCCGACGGAGGTACCGGCGACCGCGCCCGGTGGTACCGCCCCCTCGGCCGCCGCCGACCGTCGCGTGCGCTTGTCGTGGGCCAGAACGCCCCTGCTATACTCCGCGGGTCCTCGCCGGAGCGGGGCGAAACACCGTCATCCCAGGAGGCCTGCGATCGCGCGTGGATGGCGCGTCGGACGTCCCGTGAGGCGCCCGAGCGACCAGTCGATGGCGACCCGCCGAAGCATCGGCGGCGCGACGCGGGAGAGGTCTATCCAAGTCCCGGCCCAAGGGGTCCGGGGCTTTTCGTTGGGGCGGACCTGATGCCGGCAACGGTGATCGTCGGGCTCCAGTGGGGCGACGAGGGCAAGGGCAAGACGACCGACTTCCTGGCCGAGCAGACGGCGATGGTCGTGCGCTACCAGGGCGGCGACAACGCGGGCCATACGGTCGTCCGCGGCGACGAGGTCTTCAAGCTCCGCCTGACCCCGTCGGGCGTGCTCTACCCGCACATCACCTCGGTCATCGGCAACGGCGTGGTCGTCAACCCGGTCACGCTCATCGAGGAGCTCGACATGCTCACCTCGCGCGGCATCGAGGTCGGCCGCGTCCGGGTCAGCCGCAGCGCGCACGTGATCATGCCCTACCACGTCGCCCTGGACCGAGCCAACGAGATCCGCCTCGGCGGGGCGGCCGTCGGTACGACCGGCCGTGGCATCGGGCCGACCTACGGCGACCGGGCCTGGCGCCTCGGGCTGCGCATGGAGGACCTGCTCGACCCTGTCGTCCTGCGCGAGCGCATCGAGCGGGCGCTGCCGGACAAGAACCTGCTGCTGGGCTCCATGGGCGCCGATGGCTTCACGGTGGATGCGCTCGTGGACCAGGCCGCCGGATGGGGCGTGCGCCTCCGGGACCACCTGGACGACACGACCTGGCTCGTGCAGGCGGCCCTCGCCCGCGGCGAGCACGTCCTGCTCGAGGGCGCGCAGGGCACGCTCCTCGACCTCGACCACGGGAGCTACCCGTTCGTGACCTCGTCCAACCCGGTCGCGGGCGGCGCGTGCACGGGCGGCGGCATCGGACCGCTCCAGGTCGACGAGGTCATCGGGGTCATGAAGGCCTACTCGACGCGCGTCGGCTCGGGGCCGTATCCGACCGAGCTCCACGATGCGATCGGGGCGGGCATCGCCGAACGCGGCCACGAGTTCGGGACGGTCACCGGTCGACCACGGCGCGTGGGCTGGTTCGACGCCGTGCCGCTGCGCTACGCCGTGGCGGTCAATTCGGTCAGCTCGATCATGCTCAACAAGCTCGACATCCTGTCGGGCATCGAGACGCTGCGCGTCTGCATCGCCTACGAGATCGACGGCCGGCGGGTCGAGGTCTGGCCGTCGAGCGGGGCCGCCCTCGCCCGCGCGACACCGATCTTCGAGGAGTTCCCGGGCTGGACGGAGCCCATCCACGGGATCCGTTCGCTGGCCGACCTGCCCGAGAACGCCCGGCGCTACGTGTCGGCCATCGAAGCCCACGCGGGCGTGCCGATCGTGCTCGTGTCAGTCGGGCCCGAGCGTACCCAGACCATCGAGCGGGCGTGGCGCCCGATGCGCCACCGGACCGGGCTGCCGGCATGAGCGCCGGGGCCCTCGTGACGCCGACCCGGATCCTCATCGTGGGCAGCGGTGGCCGCGAGCACGCCCTGGCCTGGAAACTCGGGGCAGAGCCCGGCATCAACGAGGTCACCGTCGCACCGGGCAGTGCCGGCATCGCCCTGGAGCCACGGGTCCGACGGCTGGCCGGCGTGGATCCGCTCGACGGTGCGGCCGTGCTGGCGGCCGCCCGTGCGGAGGCGGTGGAGCTCGTCGTCATCGGCCCCGAGGCGCCGCTCGCCGCGGGCGTCGCCGATGCCCTGAGTGCGGCCGGGATCGTCGTCTTCGGGCCGTCCGCAGCGGCCGCCCGGATCGAAGCCTCGAAATCGTTCTGTCGCGAGATCGCCCAGGCGGCGCGTGTCCCGATGGCCCGCGGCCGGACCTTCGCACCCGGCGATACGGCCGCGGCCGGGGCGTTCGCACGGCAACTCGCCGCGGACGGGCGAGGCGTCGTGATCAAGGCCGACGGCCTGTCCGGCGGCAAGGGTGTGACCGTGTGCGACACGGCGGACGAGGCCATCCTCGCGATCTCGGTCCTCGGCGGGCCGGTCGTGGTCGAGGAGCGACTCGAGGGCCGCGAGGTCAGCCTGATCGCGCTGGTCGATGGCGTGGACGCGCTGGCCCTGCCCTTCGCCCGCGACCACAAGCGATTGGGCGACGGCGATCTCGGACCCAACACGGGTGGCATGGGCGCGTTCTCGCCGGTATCCGACGTACCCGACGAGGACGCCGTGGACTACGTCCAGCGCTTCCATGGGCCGGTCATCGCCGAACTGGCCCGTCGCGGAACACCGTTCCGTGGCGCGCTGTACGCGGGCCTGATGCTCACCGACGCCGGCCCGCGCCTGCTCGAGTTCAACGCCCGCTTCGGCGACCCGGAGACCCAGGTCGTGCTGCCCAGGCTGGCCACCGCGCTCGGGCCGTTGCTGCTGGCCGCGGCCCGTGGCCGACTCGGCGATGCGCGTCGCGCCCTGGGCCTCGCCGACGTTCGCCTGCCGGTGATCCCGGGCGCGGCGGTGGGCATCGTGCTCGCGGCGGCTGGTTATCCGGAAGCCCCGATCGGCGGCGACGTCATCGCGGGCCTGAGCGAGGCGGCGACGAGCGGACGCGGGCCGCTGATCTTCCATGCCGGCACGGAGCGGGCTGCGGACGCGACCTGGCGGACCCGCGGCGGTCGGGTGCTCACGGTCGTGGCCACGGGTCCCGATCTGGCCGCGGCCAGGGTCGCCGTGGAGACGGCCGCCGACTCTCTGTCGTGGCCCGGGATGCAGCGTCGCCATGACATCGCGGCCGCCACGCCCGCGGCGCCGACGCCCCGGGGGCCGACGCCCGCGTTCGCCGCCACGCCCGCGGGCGCTCGATGATCCGGCGCTACACGCTCCCCGAGATGGGCGCCATCTGGACCGAGCAGAACCGCTTCGAATCGATGCTTCGGGTGGAGCTCGCGGTCGCCCGCGCCCAGGCGAAGCGCGGCCAGGTCCCGGGCGCCGTGCTCGAAGCCCTCCAGACGCGCGCGAAGGTGGACGTCGAGCGGATCCTGGAGATCGAGCGCACGACCGACCACGACGTCATCGCGTTCGTCTCGCAGGTCGCCGAGAGCGTCGGTCCCGAGGGCCGTTACCTGCATCTTGGTCTGACCAGCAGCGACGTGGTGGATACGGGCCTCGCGTTGCAGCTCCGGGCCGCCGGTACGCGCCTGCTCGACGATGCGGATCGGCTCATCGCCGCCCTCGTCGTGCGCGCCCGTGCCGAGGCCGACACGGTGATGATGGGCCGGACCCATTCGGTGCACGCCGAACCCACCACGATGGGCCTCAAGTTCGCCGGCTGGGCGTTCGAGATCGACCGCGGGCGGACCCGCCTGGCGATCGCCGTGGACGAGATCGGGACGGGCAAGATCTCCGGACCCGTCGGGACATACAGCCACCTCGGGCCGGACATCGAGGCCGAGGTCCTGGCCGACCTCGGGCTGCACGCGGATCCGGTCAGCACCCAGATCGTCCAGCGCGACCGGCACGCGGCCCTGCTCGCGGCCGTGGCCATCATGGGCGGCAGCCTGGAGCGCATCGCGACCGAGGTCCGGAATCTCCAGCACACGGAGATCGGCGAGCTCCAGGAGCCGTTCAGGATCGGTCAGAAGGGCTCGTCGGCGATGCCCCACAAGCGCAACCCGATCCTGTCCGAGCGCATCGCGGGGCTGGCCCGGCTCCTGCGCGGCTACGCCCACACCGCCCTCGAGGATCAGCCGCTCTGGCATGAGCGCGACATCAGCCACTCGTCGGCCGAGCGCGTCATCCTGCCCGACTCGACGATCGTCCTCGACTACATGCTCGTGCGCATGACCGGCCTCGTCGAGGGCCTCGTGGTGCGCTCCGAGCGGATGCGCGAGAACATCGGCCGTGGGCTCGGGCTGCACGCCAGTTCGCGCGTGCTCGTGGCCCTTGTCGAGAAGGCCGGCATCGGCCGCGACGAGGCCTACGCCATCGTCCAGCGCGCCGCCCTGCGCGCGGCCGATGAGCGCGTCCCGCTGCGCGACCTGATCGCCGTGGACAAGGTCGTCGCCCAGAAGCTGTCGCTCGCCGATCTCGACGGCTGCTTCGACGAGTCCGTGTTCCTGCGCCACGTGCACCAAGTCATCGCCAGGCTCGACCGGCTCATGCCGGCGCCGGAGGGCGTCCGTGCTGACGGCTGACCGCTTCCTTCGAGCGGGCAAGGTGCGCGACCTGTACGCGTTGCCCGACGGGCGGCTGCTGCTCGTCGCCAGCGACCGGATCAGCGCCTTCGATGTGGTCCTGCCGACCGAGATCCCGGACAAGGGCCGCGTCCTGACCGGCCTGTCGCGCTTCTGGTTCGCGGAGACCGCGGGGATCGTGCCCAACCACCTGGTCGCGACCGATGTCGGCGATCGCGAGGCCATGCGTGGCCGCTCCATGATCGTCCAGTCGACCGACGTGCTGCCGGTCGAAGCGGTCGTCCGCGGCTACCTCGCGGGCTCCGGCTGGAAGGAGTACCAGGCCAGCGGGACCGTCTGTGGCATCCCGTTGCCGGAGGGCCTGCGCGAGAGCGACCGCCTGCCCGAGCCGATCTTCACCCCGGCCACCAAGGCCGAGCAGGGCGAGCACGATCAGAACATCGACTTTGATACGATGATCAGGCATATCGGCGCGGGCTGGATCGTGCCCACCGATGTCGCGGGTGCCGTGGCCGAATCGATCCGGACCACGGCCGTCGCGCTGTACCGCTACGCGTCGGCCATCGCCGGCCGGGCCGGGATCCTGGTCGCCGATACCAAGTTCGAGTTCGGTCTCGGATCGGGCTGGGGCATGGAGCATGCGCCGGACGACGGCACGGACCCGCGCGTGGAACGCGTGGAGCGTGTCCGTGGGCGCCGGGCCGCGGGACGCCGAGCGGCCGACCGCGACTGGCATCGTGTCGAGGATCAGCTGTTGCTCATCGACGAGGCGCTGACCCCCGATTCCTCGCGGTTCTGGGACGCCACCGCCTATGAACCCGGCCGTCCCCAGGCAAGCTTCGACAAGCAGTTCGTCCGGGATTGGCTCGAGACGCAGGACTGGGACAAGACGGCGCCCGGGCCGGCACTCCCCGACGACGTCGTGGCGGGCACGCGCAGCCGCTACATCGAGGCGTACGAGCGGATCACCGGGGCCAGCTTCGATCGCTATCGCGAGGAGGACGTCATCGCCCGATGAGCAGCCATCGATTCGCCGTCAATGTGACCCCCAAGCCGGGCATCCTCGACCCCCAGGGTCGGGCCGTCGAGGGCAGCCTCGGCCACCTCGGCATCGAGGGCGTCAGTGCTGTCCGCGTCGGCCGACGGGTGGAACTGACCGTCGAAGCGCTGGACGAGGCCGCGGCGCGAGCCGTCGTCGAACGCCTGGCCGCGGACCTGCTGGCCAATCCGCTCATCGAAGCCTATGCCATCGAATCGATCGCGGGAGCGTCGTCCACGGTCGGTCCGGGGGACGGCGCCTGATGCCGGTCCGGGTCGGGGTCGTCGTCTTCCCGGGCAGCAACTGCGACCGCGACACCGTCCACGCGCTGGCGACAGCCGGCGCCGAGCCGGTCGTGCTCTGGCACGAGACGGCCTCCCTGGACGGCGTCGCGGCGGTCGTGCTGCCGGGCGGCTTCGCCTTCGGCGACTATCTCCGGGCGGGGGTGATCGCCAGGTTCTCGCCGGTGATGCGCGCAGTGACCGCGTTCGCCACGGACGGCGGTCTCGTCCTCGGCATCTGCAACGGGTTCCAGGTCCTGGCCGAGGCCGGCCTCGTGCCGGGGGCCCTGCTGCGCAATCGCGGCCTGCGCTTCCTCGGGCGCGGCGTGCACATCGCCACGGAGCGGCTGGACACGCCATTCACCCACGCCATCGCGGCCGCCGGCCGACCGCTGCGCATGCCGATCGCCCACGGCGAGGGCTGCTACTTCGGCGACGATGCCGCGCTCGACGCGCTGGAGGCGGACCGCGGCGTGCTCTTCCGGTACGTCGACGCCGCGGGCGCACGGGCGAGCGAGGACGACCGGGCCGCCAACCCGAACGGCTCCCGGCGGGCCATCGCCGGAGTCATCAACGCTGCCGGCAACGTGGCCGGGCTGATGCCCCACCCGGAACGGGCCGCGGAAGGGATCCTCGGTTCGGACGACGGAGCGGGGATCATCCGCTCGCTCGTGGATAGCGCGGCGCGCGCCGCGGCGGGCACTGGCCCGACGGTCGTCTCGAGCCCGGTCCCGGTCGCCGCGGCAGGCGCCCGATGACCCTGGCGGAACGATCCGCAGAGGCGCTGCACCGACGCCTGGGCGTCACCGACGCGGAGCTCGAGGCCATCCGGGATCGGCTCGGCGGGCGCGACCCAAACGAGCTCGAGCTCGCGATGTTCAGCGTCATGTGGAGCGAGCACTGCTCGTACAAGAGCAGCAAGCCGCTCCTGCGGACGCTCCCGACGGCCGGCGCGGACGTCGTGGCCGGCCCTGGCGAGAACGCCGGGGTCGTTTCGATCGGCGGCGGGTTGGCCGTCGCGTTCAAGATCGAATCGCACAACCACCCGTCCGCCGTGGAGCCGTACCAGGGCGCGGCGACCGGCGTCGGCGGCATCCTGCGCGACATCTTCACCATGGGCGCGCGGCCCATCGCCATCCTGGACGCGCTGCGCTTCGGTGATCCGGCCGACGCCCGGACACGACATCTCGTGGACGGTGTCGTGCGCGGCGTGGGCGGCTACGGCAACTGCGTGGGCGTTCCGACGGTCGGTGGCGAGCTCGTCTTCGACCCGAGCTACCAGGGCAATCCACTGGTCAACGTGATGGCCATCGGGCTGATGGAGGAACGGCGCCTGACGCTGGCGACGGCGGGCCGGCCCGGCGACCTCGTGGTCCTGTTCGGCTCGACCACCGGCCGGGACGGCATCGGCGGTGCGTCCGTGCTCGCGTCGGCGACGTTCACCCACGACGACCCCTCCAAGCGTCCATCGGTCCAGGTCGGCGATCCATTCGCCGAGAAGCTGCTCATCGAGGCCAGCCTGGAGCTCATCGAGCGCGAGCTCGTGGAGGGGCTCCAGGACCTCGGCGCCGGAGGCATCACCTGCGCCACCTCGGAGACCGCCGACCGGGCGGGGACCGGGATCCTCCTGGACCTCGATGCGATCCCCCGGCGGGAGCCCGACATGGAGCCCTTCGAGGTCATGATCTCGGAGAGTCAGGAGCGGATGTGCGCGGCGGTCCGGTCGGAGCACTGGGACGCCGTCCGGGAGGTGTGTGAGCGTTGGGGGCTGCCCGTCGCGATCATCGGCGTCGTCACCGCCGATGGCGACATCGCGATCACCAGCGCCGGCCGGGAGATCGCGCGCGTGCCCGCGCGCGCCCTGACCAGCGAGGCCATCGTCCACGATCGCCTGGCCAGCCCGCCCGTGCATCGCCGCGCCGCACCGGCCCCGGGCGCCGCCCCTGAGCCCGTCGATCGATTGCCGGAGCGGGGCATGGACCCGGGCGCCGTGCTCATGGGCCTGCTCGGCTCGGCGAACCTCGCCTCACGCCGGGTCGTCTTCGAGCAGTACGACTCGACCGTGGGGGCGGACACTGTCGTCGGGCCGGGCCATGGGGCGGCCGTGCTGCGCATCAAGGGCACACGCAAGGCCCTCGTCGCGACGACGGACGGCAACCAGGCCGTCAGCGCCATGGACCCATATCTCGGCGCGGCCATGAGCGTCGCCGAGGCCACCCGCAACGTCTCGATCACGGGCGCCCGGCCGCTGGGGGTCACGAACTGCCTGAACTACGGGGACCCGACCCGTCCCGAGGCGTTCTGGCAGCTCCAGGAAGGCGTGCGCGGCCTCGGCGATGCGTGCCTCGCTCTCGGCCTGCCGGTCACCGGGGGCAACGTCTCGCTGTACAACGAGGCGCCCGGCGGGGCCATCGCGCCGACCCCGGAGATCGGCGTCGTCGGGCTCCTCGACGACATCGGGCGCCTGGTCGGACCGGCCTTCGTGAGCACCGGCGACACTGTCGTCCTCATCGGTGAGGGCACGCCCGGTCTGTACGGGTCGGCCTACGCGGCGCTGGCCGGCGTCGCCGCCGAGGATGATCCACCGGCCCTCGACCTCGTCCGCGAGGCGGCCATCCAGGCCTTCATCCGCGAGGCCATCGAGCGCGGTCTCGTGGCCAGCGCCCAGGACGTGAGCGGCGGCGGCCTCGCCGTGGCCCTCGCCGAGGGCGCCATCTGGAGCGGGCTCGGAGCGCACGTGCGGGTGGCCATCGCCGACTCGCCTGCGGTCGGGCTGTTCGGCGAGAGCCCGTCCCGGCTGGTCCTGACGGCGATGCCGCGGCACGTCCCGGCGCTCGTGCTCCTTGCCCGTCAGCACGGTCTGCCCGCCGACGAACTGGGCGCGGTCGGCGGCGAGCGACTGGTCATCGAGCTTGCCGGTGCGGGCGCGACCGGCGCCGCGGAAGCGCGCGGGAGTCGCATCGCGGATGCCCTCGACGTGCCTGTCGCTGATCTCGCCCACGCCTGGGAGCACGGGCTGCCTCGCGCGCTCGGCTGGGAGGAACCCGCCTGATGTGCGGCGTGTTCGGGGTCGTCCTGCCAGGGGCCGAGCCGACCGAGGCCGCCGCCATCGCGACCCTCGGA
>JANOTJ010000589.1:0-2638 GCA_031416295.1 Chloroflexota bacterium | reverse complement strand
CAGTGGGCCCAGGGCGGGCACCTGACCCCCGCCGAGATCGGGGACTACGTCAAGAGTGCCAACGACCCGGAGGCGGCCGAGATCCTGGCCCGGATGCCGGCGATCCTCACCGAGTCGCTGCTGTTCCCATACACCAAGGGTATCGAGTGGGTGCTGCCGATCCAGGCCGCCGACGGATGGGCCGCGGTGGACGCGCTCTACGAGTCCCCGCCCCTGTCGACCGAGCAGATCCTGCACCCGGACAAGTACGCCGCCGGGGAAACGCCGATCAAGGTCGAGATCGCGAGTGGCGCTGCGGGTCGGATGGGTGACGGCTGGAGCGTCGCCCTGAAGGACAGCTGGGGAGAATTCCAGACCGGGATCTGGCTACGCGAATCGGGCGTCCCGGCGGCCGACGCAACGGCCGCCGCAGCGGGCTGGGGTGGGGACCGCCTCGCCGTTCTCAACGGACCCGAAGGGGCCTGGGCCGTCGTCATCGACACGCGCTGGGACGATCCCGCCGAGGGCGAGGAGTTCCTGGCGGCAGCCGAGGCGGCGATCGCGGGTCTCGACGATCCGGCCAGCGTGAGCTCTGGCGGCGACGGCGACGTCACTGTCATGATCGCCTCCGACGATGCGGCGCTGCTGTCCCTCGACCGGATCTTCGGCGACACCGGCGCCTGAACCGGGGCCCCGGGTCGTTCGCCCAGCGAACGTACCCTGAGGCGGCCTACATCGATTCGGGGGCGGAGATCCCGAGGAGCGCGAGCGTGCGCTCGAGCGTGTGCTGCGCGGCCTTGCCAAGAGCCAACCGGGCCGCCGACCGTTCCGGCGCCTCGACGTCCACGACCCGCGCATCCCGATAGAAGGCGTGGAACGCGGTGGCGAGCTCGGTTGCGTAGGCGGTGATGCCCTGGGTCTCCTCGGCGCCGACGGCGTCCTCGACCACCTCGGGGAAGCGCACGATGGCGCGGGCGAGGGCCGCCTCGGCGGGCGCATCGGCGCCCACCCAGCCGTCGACCGTCGTCGCCGGCAAGAGGCCCACACCGGCGGCCTTGCGCACGATGGACGCGATCCGGGCGTGCGCGTACTGGACGTAGTAGACCGGGTTCTCATTCGACTGCTTCTTGGCCAGCTCGATGTCGAAGTCGATGGAACTCGTGTGCCCGCGCGACGCGAAGAACCAGCGCGCGGCGTCCACACCGACCTCGGCCAGCAGCTCGTCGAGGGTGATGAATTCGCCGGCCCGCTTGGACATCGAGATCTCCTCGCCGTCGCGCACGAAGCGGACCCACGAGTAGAGCAGGATCTGGATGGCCTCGCGGTCGTAGCCCATCGCCTCGCCAGCATTGCGGACGCGCGCCACCGTCCCGTGGTGATCAGCGCCCCAGATGTAGATGAGGTGATCGAAGCCCCGGCTGAACTTCTCGGTCACGTAGCCGATGTCGGCGGCGAAGTACGTCGGCCGCCCATCGGAGCGATGGATCACCCGGTCCTTGTCGTCGCCGAACGCCGTGGACCGGAACCACAGCGCGCCGTCCTGCTCGTACACGTGCCCACGCTCGCGCAGGCGCTCGACCGCGCGCTCCACCCATCCCTCGTCGTGAAGTCTGGCCTCGCTCGTCCAGACATCGAAGTGCACCCCGAGGTGGTCGAGCGAGGCCTCGATGCCCGCGCGCACACGCGAGGCCGCCCACCGACCGACGAGATCGGCGCTGTCGGCGCCCGGAGCCGTCGCCCCGGCCCAGACGTCGTCGGGCACGTCGCGCGCGAGATCCGCCACGTAGGCACCGTGGTAGCCGTCGTCGGGGACGACCTCGCCGCGGCGCACGGCCACGACTGACGCCCCGAGGTTGGTGAGCTGCCCGCCCGAATCATTGAAGTAGTACTCGCGGGTGACGGTCTGGCCGCCGGCCTCCAGGACGCGACAGAGGAGGTCGCCGACGAACGCGCCGCGAGCGTTGCCAATGGTCAGGGGACCGGTCGGGTTGGCGGACACGAACTCGACGTTGACGCGGCGCTCGGCGGTGGCGGCCACCTGCCCCCACGCAGTGGGCTCGGCCAGGACGCCATCGATGACGGCTGCGAGGGCCGCGGGCCGGAGGCGCAGGTTCAGGAAGCCGGGTGGTGCCACCTCGGCCGACTCGATGGTGCCGTCCGGGCCACTGTCGCGCACGAGCTTGGCGGCGAGGATGGTGGCGATCTCCAGCGGCGCCATGCGGTACGGCTTGGCGAGCTTCATGGCGAGGTTGGTCGCGAAGTCGCCGTGATCCGGATTCGCGGGCCGGGCGACCTCGACGGACGGCCGTGCCAGCTCGTCGGGGAGTGCCGGCAGCGAGCCGCTCTCGACCGCGACCGCCCAGGCGCGCTCGATGGCAGCGCGGACCTGCGTACGGAGCGGAGCGGGGAGCACGGAGCACCTCAAGGTGGTAGACCGGATCGTGCCGAATGGTACCGGGACGGTCCTGCTACCGCGGTCCGGGGGGTCATGGGGTACGTGCTGGTGCCCTCGCGCACCGAATTCCATGCCCCTGGTGGGTTCCGGTATGGTCCTGTTACTTGGGGCGGCCCCGGAAGTACTGGACTGTATGGCCCGGTCCCTGTCAGGATGTGGGGCATCTCGCGTCGATGCACGGACGAGTCCGGGGGAAGCCATCGA
>JANOTJ010000588.1:0-5938 GCA_031416295.1 Chloroflexota bacterium | reverse complement strand
GCGCAACGCGGCGCGGGCAACGCGGCCCGGCGCGAGGGGCGCGGCCCGGCGCGGGCACCGCGGCGCGGGCAACGCGGCGCGAGGAGCGCGGGCAACGCCCATCCCGCTGCACTATTTCCTTGCAGAACCACCAGTGCTGGTATCCGCCAGAACGGCGGGCGAGCTACCCAGGAGGTCGGCTGACCAGGTATTCGGGCCCGATCCCAAGCGTGGACCCAGGCACGGCAAGGCTGGCCGCAGGTGTGCAGGCCGGGGGATCGCCGAACCAGCACTACCAGTGCTGCAAGGGGAAAAACAGCGCGAGCAAGACCGGTCCGACTCGCGAAACGCAGCGCACCGTACTCGGATCTCGATGGCCGTACTCGGATCTCGATGGCCGTACTCGGATCTCGATGGCCAGATATAGGAAGCTTCACCCCCAAGTCGTTATGCACTCTCTTGACAACGCCGTTGTCAGGGTTCTAGCATTCGTGCATGGCTTCCCCCCGATCGGACCGCGACCCGACTCGACCCGTCTACGTCATCAGCGTGGCGGCGAGCATCGTCAGCGCTCATCCGCGAACCCTGCGGATCTACGAGGACGAGGGTCTGCTCTGTCCGGCCAGGACGCCCACCAACATCCGGCTCTACAGCGAGAACGACGTCCGTCGGATCCAGTGGATCCGCCACCTGACCCGCGAGCGAGGCGTCAACCTCGCCGGCATCCGGATCCTCTTCGAGCTCGAGGAACGGCTTGGTGCGCGCATCCTGGAGGCACTCTACGCCGAAGGGACGGGTGACGCCGAACCGTTCCGCGGGACCGAACCGAACTTGGCCACGGAGCCCGCCGGGGCCACGGAGCCCAACCGCGGGACCGAACCGAACTTGGCCACGGAGCCCGCCCCGGCCCCCGCGGTCGCTCGGCCAGCCGATATCGCCCAGACATCAGATACCGTCCACGCACCAGAGACCGCGGCAGCCACGGCAGCCGCAGCACACCCGCTCGATCGATCGACGGCCGACCGTTGACCGACCGCCCGTCATCGATCACCCCGCACCGTTAGGAGCACGCAGACCATGGCCAAGCGACCGTCCGCCCCCGCGGAGGAGCAGGACCCGACCAGCGATACCGGAATCCGCGATCTGCCCCTCGTGGCGCTTCGCGAGACGGTCATCTTCCCGGAGATGATCGTGCCCCTCCAGGTGGGCCGCGAGAAGAGCGTCGCCGCACTCAACGCCGCCGTCGCCTCGGGTGGTCCGATCGCCCTCGTCACCCAGCGCCAGGCGGAACAGGAGGACATCGACGATCCCTCCGAGCTGTACGAGATCGGCACGCTGGCCAAGATCGCCCAGGTCGTTCAGCTCGGCGACGGCACGGTACGGGCGATCGTCCAGGGCCAGTCGCGGCTGCGTGTCCATGGCTTCAGCCAGACCAGCCCGTACCTGCGCGCGAGCGTCGAGCCGCTCCCCGACGAGACCCCCGACGGCCTCGAGATCCAGGCCCTGATGCGGACCGTCCAGGCCCAGATCGAGCAGTACGTCGCCAACGGTGCCCCGGTCCCGCCAGAGGCCGCCGTCGCGGCTCGCAACATCACCGAGCCAGGCCTGCTGGCCGATATGGTCGCGTACAGCCCGGACATGTCCACTGAGCAGCGCCAGGAGCTCCTGGAGACGGTCGACGTCGTGGAACGCCTCAAGCTCGTGACGGAGTTCCTGGCCAAGCAGGTCGAGATCCTCGAGCTGAAGGGCCGCATCCAGTCCGAGGTCAAGTCCGAGATGGACAAGACCCAGCGTGAATACATCCTGCGCGAGCAGCTCAAGGCCATCCAGCGCGAGCTCGGCGAGGACGACCCGCAGCAGGCCGAGATCAACGAGCTTCGCGACAAGGTCGAAGCCGTGGGCATGCCCGACGAGATCAAGGCCCGGGCGATCAAGGAGATCGACCGGATGAGCCGGATCCCCTCGGCCAGTCCCGAGGTCGGGGTCATCCGGACCTACGTCGACTGGCTCGTCAGCCTGCCCTGGAACACCTCCACCGACGACCAGCTCGACATCAAGGAAGCTGCCCGCATCCTCGACGAGGACCACTACGGCCTGGACAAGGTCAAGGAGCGAATCCTCGAGTACCTCGCGGTGCGCACGCTCGCCGATCAGATCCGCAGCCCGATCCTGGCCTTTGTCGGACCGCCCGGCGTGGGCAAGACCTCGCTGGGCAAGTCGATCGCCCGGGCGATGGGCCGCAAGTTCGTGCGGATGAGCCTCGGCGGCATCCACGACGAGGCGGAGATCCGCGGACATCGGCGGACCTACATCGGCGCCCTGCCTGGCCGGATCATCCAGAGCATCAAGACGTCGGGTTCCAACAACCCGGTGTTCATGCTCGACGAAGTCGACAAGATCGGCATGGACTTCCGGGGCGACCCGAGCTCGGCCCTGCTCGAGGTCCTGGACCCGGAGCAGAACAACACGTTCCAGGACAACTACCTGGAGGTGCCCTTCGACCTCTCCAGGGTGCTCTTCGTGGCCACCGCCAACCTGCTCGATCCGATCCCGGCCGCCCTGCGCGACCGGATGGAGGTCGTGCAGCTGCCGGGCTACACGGAGACCGAGAAGACCGAGATCGGCAAGCGCTTCCTGATCCCCAAGCAGATGACCAACCACGGCCTCAAGCCCAGGCACATCCAGATCACGGACCCGGCGATGACGGACCTCGTGCGCTCCTACACCCATGAGGCGGGCGTCCGCAACCTCGAGCGCGAGCTCGCGAACGTCATGCGCAAGACGGCCCGCCAGGTCGTCGGGGGACGCAAGCGCAAGACGATCATCGATCCGAAGAAGCTGGCCGACCTGCTCGGGCCACAGCGCTACGAGTACGGCGAGCTCGAGCCTGAGGACCAGATCGGTTCCGCAACGGGCCTCGTGGTCACCGAGGTCGGAGGCGACGTCGTGGCCATCGAGGTCACCAAGATGGAGGGTCGCGAGGACTTCATCCTGACCGGCCAGCTCGGCGAGGTCATGCGCGAGTCAGCGCGAGCCGGCCTGTCGTGGACCCGGGCGCATGCCCGTGAACTGGGCATCTCCCGCGAGGTCTTCGAGACCAACACGCTGCACATCCACGTGCCGGCAGGAGCGATCCCCAAGGATGGTCCGTCGGCGGGCATCACGATGGCCCTGGCCATCGTCAGCGCCCTGACCGGCATCCCCGTTCGCAAGGACGTGGCGATGACCGGCGAGATCACGCTCCGTGGTCGGGTCCTGCCCATCGGCGGCTTGAAGAGCAAGATCCTGGCCGCCCACCTCTCGGGTGCCAGGATGGTCATCCTCCCGCGCAAGAACGAGAAGGACCTGCCGGATATCCCGGACGAGATCCGCAAGTCCATCAAGCTCGTGCTCGTCGACTCGATGGAGCAGGTGCTCGAGGCGGCCCTCCGGCGCAAGCCCAAGCCGCTCATCGTCGAGCCGGCCAAGATCATCAAAGGCAACGATCCCCTGGATCCGACGCCCGCGGCCCAGCCGCGAGTCCGCCGGTCCGACTTCCCGCCGACCGACCAGCCGCCGGTCGTCGTGCGGGGCGGCTGAACGGCCGCAATGACCTCAGGTGGCGGGCCCTCGGCCCGGAGTACCTGACATGGATTACAAGGACTACTACGCGGTCCTCGGCGTCCCGAGGACCGCGTCCGCGACCGAGATCAAGAAGGCCTTCCGCAAGCTGGCCCGACAGCACCATCCGGATGCCAAGCCGGGCGACGCCAAGGCCGAGCGGCGGTTCAAGGACGTGAACGAGGCAAATACGGTGCTGTCCGACCCGGATAAGCGCGCCCATTACGACCGTCTCGGCTCGGACTGGGAGGCCTACGCCCGAGCCGGCACGGGTGCGAGCGCGGGCTCGGGCTCGGGCTCGGGCTCGGGCGGTGGTCGGGCAGGCTCTGCTGGCCCGTTCGCGGGCTCCGCGGGCGGCACCGGCGGCAACATCCGCTACGAGTTCCGGACGTCCGCCGACCCGGGTGAGTACAGCGACTTCTTCAATGCCTTCTTCGCTGGTGCGGCCGACGCTGCCCCGCCAACGGCCGGCCGCGGTCGTCGAGCCAGCGCCGGTCCGAGCTTCCACGACATCCTGGCGGGCATGGGCCTGTCCGGCGCCGGCGCCTCGGCCGCCGCAGGTGGCGGGTCACATGGCGGAGCCCGCGCGGTCGCACGTCCCGCGAATGCCGAGGCCGTCGCCGAGATCAGCCTGGACGAGGCCTTCCACGGCACGACGCGACTGGTCGAGGTGGACGGCAAGCGGCTCGAGGTGACCATCCCGCGCGGTGCCGACAGCGGCATGCGCATCCGCCTGGCGGGCAAGGCGCCGGGCGGTGGCGACCTGTTCGTCGTCGTCCGCCAAGCGCCCGATCCGCTGTTCACGCGCAAGGCCGACGACCTCGAACGCGAGCTCACCCTGACCCTCGGCGAGGCGCTCCTCGGGGCGGAGGTCCCCGTGCGCACGCCCAAGGGCCGAGTCCTCCTGACCATCCCCGCCGGCACCCAGCCGGGCCGGACGTTCCGGCTGACCGGTCGGGGCATGCCCAGAGTCAAGGGCGAGGGCCACGGCGATGTGCTCGTGCGCGTCCGGATCGCCATCCCCACGGACCTGCCCGATGCAGCCCGCGCGGCTGCCGCCACGTTCCTCGAGATCCTCGACCAACCCGACCCGCGCACCCGAGAGACCTGACATGCAGCTCGATCGATTCACGCAGAAGGCCCAGGAGGCCATCGTCGCCGCCCAGGAGACCGCCCAGCGGCTGCTCAGCCCGGTGCTCGACGCCGAGCACATCCTGGCCGCCCTCGTCGAAGCCGACGACGGCATCCCGGCCGAGACCCTCCGACGGCTCGGCGTCGACCTGCCCGCATTCCGCGGCGAAGTCGCGGCCGTCCTGGCCAGGCGGGCGCGCATCCAGGGCGGCTCGATCGCCCTCGATCCCCGGGCCAGGAACGTCGTGGAGCGGGCCGAGGCCGAAGCCCGCCGCCTGGGCGACGAATACGTCTCCACCGAACACCTGCTGCTCGGCGTGGCCGAGGCCGGCGGCGAGGCGCAGGCCGTCCTGGACCGCCACGCAGCGGGCAAGGAGGCCATCCTGCAAGCCCTCCAGAGCTTGCGCGGCGGACAGCGCGTCACCTCGCAGCACCCCGAGTCCACCTATGCCGCCCTGGACAAGTACGGCCGCGACCTGACCATGGAGGCGCGCGCAGGCTCGCTCGATCCGGTCATCGGACGCGACGACGAGATCCGCCGGGTCATCCAGGTGCTCAGTCGCCGGACCAAGAACAACCCGGTCCTCATCGGCGAGCCTGGCGTCGGCAAGACGGCCATCGCCGAAGGCCTCGCCCAGCGGATCGTCCGCGGCGACGTGCCCGAGACACTCAAGGACAAGCGGGTCATCTCGCTCGACCTCGGGGCGCTCATCGCCGGGGCCAAGTTCCGGGGCGAGTTCGAAGAGCGCCTGAAGGCCGTCCTCAAGGAGATCAAGGACAGCGACGGCCGGGTCGTCCTGTTCATCGACGAACTGCACACGGTCGTCGGCGCCGGCGCCGCGGAGGGCGCCATGGATGCGTCCAACCTGTTGAAGCCGATGCTCGCCCGGGGCGAGCTGCACACCATCGGGGCGACGACCCTCGACGAGTATCGCAAGCACATCGAGAAGGACGCGGCCCTGGAGCGACGCTTCCAGCCGGTCCTCGTGGACGAGCCGACGGTCGAGGAGACGATCTCCATCCTGCGCGGCCTGCGCGAGCGCTACGAGGTCCACCACGGGGTGCGCATCACCGATTCCGCGCTCGTGGCGGCGGCCACCCTGTCGCAGCGCTACATCACCGAGCGCTTCCTGCCGGACAAGGCCATCGATCTCGTGGACGAGGCGGCCAGCCGACTGCGCATGGAGATCGATACGATGCCCATCGAGCTCGACGAGCTCGAGCGCCG
>JANOTJ010000587.1:0-10341 GCA_031416295.1 Chloroflexota bacterium | reverse complement strand
CGCAGCTGTCGCTGGCGAACACCTCCGCCAGCCGGAAGTCGAAGGCGTCGGCTGCCTCGATGGTGTGGTTTGGCTGGCGAGGAAGGATTCGAACCTTCGATCTCCTGATCCAGAGTCAGACGATCCGAATCGCGCTCGCGGGCCAATCTCTGTGCTCAGATCGACGTCCCGCGCCGTCTGTTTTGGGGAGTGTCAGGCGAACACTCCTGAGAGAGTCTTGCGCACTACCAAGATCGCAAAAGAATCAGGCGAACTCATGGTGCTGGACCGATTCTACTCCCGAACCTCGTGTCAATGCGACGTACAAGTCCCCGCCGGTGGCCACTAGTAGTCCCACCCGGCAGAGAGGGCTGTGCGCCGAGTCGAGAACCGCACGAAACTCCGTCCCGGGCCGGCGGCCTGGAGCCGCCGTGTTGGCGGAGACTCGTCGGCGAGCGCCGAGCCGTACGCGCGCGGGGGATCGGTTTCCATCGGACCATCACGCCACCGACGATGCGGTCGTGCGCGGCGGCCGTTCTGTCCGTTCCCATGCCAGATATCCGTCGAGCGCGTTCAGAGCATCGATCTCGATTGGGCCGAGGACCGAAGCCCAGTCGGCTGGCATCAGGTCGACAAGCCTCGAATCGGTGGCGCCATCGGCAGCGGTCACGGCGTCGTCCTTCTACGAAGAGTCCTCATGCGGCTCTACTCGCGTCATCGCGGAGGTGCTGGCCGTCAAGGAAGAAGAGGGAGGCGTGGTTGCGACGCCCACGCCGGGTGGTGTCGCATCCGGCCGCCGCAGGCCCGAGCGCCTTGTCGGGCACGAGCCACTGCTGGGTCTGATCGATGAAGGACTCCCCACACACCCACGAGCTCTCGCCACCCTTCCACCTGAGCTGGATGCGACCAGGCACCCACCTCGAGAAGGCCGGGACCCAGACCGACACCCCGGGAACACGGGTCAGGCATAGAAAGTAGTGGACGCCCTGCACGCTCATGGGCGGCTGCTGTTCGGAACGGGCACCCTCCTGGTACAGCACGACCGGGTCGAAGCGGATCACGAGAGTCCGTGCGACCTCATCGGGCGTCATCATCGGACGGCTCCTCTCCCGCGCTATCGGGGCCTTGGCCCTCAACGGAAGGCACATCGGGGTCAGTCTCGGCGGACACCCCCACGCCCCCAGCGATCCTGCCCTCCCAAAGGTCCCGGATCGCGTCGACGAAGCCCTCCCCGAGCACCCCACTCAGAAGGCGATCCTCGGGGACATATGACGAGGCGTTCTGATCCTGGATGATGGACATCACGTCGTCGAAGCTCAGGTAGTCCGCGTCCTCCGCCCAATCGGGCGAGCGGTTGACGATCTCGTACTCCTCATCGTCGAAGGATGCCCGCCATGCGGCAGTGTTCCAGCCGGTCGCAGCCAGGTCGAGGAACGCTCGCCACGGCAGTTGCTGTGCAAACCCGAGACCGACGTCGTAGCCGTTGCGATAGGCGACCGTCAGCTGCTCGACCACGCGCTCCCGGGCGGCGCCGGCCGCTCGCTGCTGCTCGTCGCCGAGGGTTGCGTACGGACGCCCATCACGATCTGGGAATCGCTCGCGGAGCGCCTGCTGAACGAACGGTGAGATCCGGAAGTCCTTGTCCTGTTCCGTCTGCGCCCAAAGGTCATCTGGGATGTACACGCTCATCTTCACCGAGGTCTCCTATACGGGTATGACTCACGCATCCTACCTCACAGTAGTACCACACTGTCAATACCCAATGTGGGACCCGGCGAATTTGGTGCCAGCCTGGCGGTTCGGCGACCGACCAACCCGCTGCCCCTCTCGGCCACCGGCTCTACGAGAGCTCCTCTGGCGCGATAGGCGCTTGCCGAAGGGCGGAGATGTCGTTTACGCCCCAGCGACCTATACGGTGTCCATGGACGACCGGTCTGCCGTTCTCATCCTCGAAGATCAGATTCGCGGTCATCCGAGCCGAGCCGTCTTCCGCGACCGCAGTGATCTGGGTCTTGGACGGCGCCTGCTCCACCACGGTTTCGATGACGAACGACGTCAGATCGCGAAACCCGAAGTCCGCGTCGAGGGACTGGGCTATGCCCTTGGAGCGAAGTCGGCGCGAGACCTGTGTCCAAGTCGCCATACCGTCGTAGTCCTTGTCCCGCCACGCGTCGAGCCATCGAAGGGCGGCCTCCTCAGCGCTGCCGGGCGTCACCTCGTCTCTGCTCCGAAACGGACCTCGGGGCGGTCGCGCCCGCCATGCCTTGATCGCTGCCCGTTCTCGCTCGACGGACATGATCTTGGTGAGCGTGTCGCGAAGAGTCGGCTCTGGCTCGATCGGCGGCGGGCCGATTTCCCCCCTCGCGTAGCGGAGCGCCCACTCGCGAAGGGCGAAGAGGGCCGCCCAGGTCTTGGCGGCAGCAAGCTGATTCGCGTAGCCGAGGTCTCGTCCATGCAGGATCCCGTGCCGAAAGGGCGTGCCGATTTCGGTCGCGGAAGTTGTCCATCGTCCTTCTGACAGGATTCGCACCAAGTGAGGCAGGCCGCCTACACGGCCGGCGACCGAGTCCCACAACACGAGCTTCGCGGCCATATCCGCGGTCTTCATGAAGAGCGATTGACCCGCGACGTCGCGGACAAGGCCGTCAATCTGCGCCAGCACGATCGGCGCCACGGCGTGATAGCGGCCCTCGTTGTGGTCGGTTGCGGCAAGTCTTAGCAACTCCATCCGGGGACGGCAGGCGGGGATCGCGAGCATCGCGTGGAGGTGACGACTGAGCGTGTCAGCGTCGTAATACGCTGCCAACGCGGCCTCAGCGTCTTCGACTCGGCCCCTTTCGGTGAGCTCTATGGCGCGCCGCATGACGTTGACGTCCAATCTGTCGTAGGCGATCCACCCTCGGTCGCCGAGAGCGGCGTTGAATCGATCCGGCAGCGAGGCGAGCTCGCGAATCTCGGGGACGATGTCGACGGCACCCGTGAGTGCGTCCGCGATCTTCCGGCCTCGGGGACCCATGAGCCGTACGAATGGTGCGAGCTTCGCAAGGGCCGCAACCGCTTCGGCCTGCTCGATGGTCTTCTCGACTGATGTCTTCGGTGCCTTCGGCTCGTCGGTCATTCGGTTCGGCTCTCAGAGGACGCCAAGGGGACGCGGCGCTCCGTACCAAATCCTGCCCGCGTTCTCGAAGGTCCCGGCGATAGTCGGGCTGCGCGCACGTGGAAGCTGAGTGTGCGCTTCGCATCACGTCGAAACGCGCGACAGGCTTTGTTCACGGATCGAACCATTGGCGGCAGCTCGAGCCGGGCGCCATCAGTCCACATCGATGCCCGCCTCGTCCAGCAGCTCGCGCAGGACACGTCGGTCAGCCCGATGATCGTGGGTGAGATAGCGACCGCGATAGGAGACGCCCGAGGTCGGGATGCGAAGCACCTTGTAGCCCTGCTCGCGAGCGCAGCGCACCTTCCGCTCGTCGTACCGGCGCCGTTGCTCGCCGCGATGAACCCCGGAGACCGTCATGCGATTCGGCTTGTCGAAGAATGCAACTGACTCGGCGTGTTGGCGCTCGTCGATCTCTACGATCAGTCGTACCGCTGATCTTCGCGGGGCATCCGTGGCGGTTCCTCACCGCCGCCATGATCCGTCTGCCGAACGCTCGGGCAGCGACGATGGATGATGCAGCTTCCGGTCGGCGGCCAAGCCGAACCAAGTGATCCATCGCTCGACGAACTCCGCATCGTCGCCTTGATCGATCGGCGTGAACGGCCAAGCAACCTGCCATTCCGCCATGCCCCTCCAAAGGGCTTTGCCCGCGTTCTCCGATGGCTCGAACCGGAACGGCTCCTGGGCGAATCGCTTGTTGACGAGCGGCATGACCATGAATGCGGTCTCGAACCAGCGGAAGACGCCCTCCTGCTGCGCGTCGCAGTACCACAAGGCATGCGTGCGTCCGCGGTATCCGTGCTGATCGGCCTCGAACGACACGCCGATGGCCGCATGGGCGATCACGGTGAAGGCAGGCGCCCATGCCGCGCTGCCCCATGGCATGGAGGCCGTCTTCTTCGGCGGATCGACGCCGAGTGATGCTGCGCCGAGCTTGAACGACCAGTCGTCTGCGCTCGACTTGGGGTCGGCCTTGGCTGCGGACGCGTTGTCGGTGATGGCCTGTCGGAGGTTGGTGCTGATCACCCCGAAAGTCCGACAAGCCGCCGCCAGGAGGGCCTCTCGTCGCTCGCCGTCCGAAGTGGCTGCCGAAATTCGGGCCTGTTCCTCGGCAGCGGCTGCCTGCGCGACAGCATTGGCGGACTGGAGGGCGGCGGCCCCTCGCGAGGGTGGCGCGGACACTCGCCCAAGTCGGGCAAGGACGTTGGCCGCCGTCGGTCGTGCGCCCGGATCCTTGAACAAGCACTCGGTGACCAGTCCGGCCAACGACGCCGGCACACCTGAGAGGTCCGGGGCATCGCGATGGAGATGCTGGTCCCGGAAGTCAGCCGTCTCCGGTCCACCGAAGGGGAGGTCACCCGCAAGCATCTCGTGGGCCATCACCCCGAGTGAATACACGTCGGCAGCAGCCTTCGCTCGTTCATGTCGCCATCGTTCCGGCGCCGCATACGGGGCTGACCAGGCATCCTTCCAGGTGTTGGTGGACGTCGTGGCCTCGGCGTACCTCGCGATGCCGAAGTCCGCCAGGCACCAGGATCCTTCGAGGAACAGGACGTTCTCCGGTTTGAGGTCCCGATGGACCACCAGTCCGTCGAGGGCGGCCAGCGCCGAAGCCATGTCGATCAGGACTGGCACTGCGGCATCGACCGTGAGCAACCTGCCTGTCGCGAGCTCCGCGCGCAGCGAGCGCTCGGCGCGTGGCATCGCCAGCGCCCAATGGGTGCGCGTCTCGCCACTGTCGATGATCGGGACGACATTCGGTGTGCCGGCGAGGTTCTCGAACAGGAGTTCGCGATCGGCGCCCGGCTCCTTCGGTACGAGCTTGACCACACCATTGGTTCCGTCATCGGCGGTCGCCAGAAAGACCTGGCCAAAACCGGAGGGGTCGCCGATCCGTCGACCCAAGGTCCAGACGTGGTTCTCCAAAGCAAGGGTCCGCGCCATCAGACCGTCACCATCCTGCGAGTGTCAAACGACAGGTCACCATCCAGAAACCCGCGTGCGAAGCAACCGTCTGAATAGGGCGATCTCGCCTTCGGTCAAGTCCAGCGCGGCATTGAGCATTGCGTCGAGATCCCGATCGAGATCGACTCGCTTTCCAAGCAATTCATTGGCTCCCGTATCGCCTTCGCGGGCGGCGAGAACGGAGCCATCCGGCGTTGCCATCATCTTCACGATGATTGGCTCGGCAAATCGTGCTTCGAGGAGGTAGCCCACGATCGCAGCCATGATGTTGCTGATACCGGGACGGCGAGCGGGATCGAGCTTGCGAATCAATCCGGAACGGAGGGAATCTTCAGTCTCCGGGAGCACGACCTGGAGAACTTCTACGGTGGTGAACATTGACAAGAGTTTCGCGAGCTCATCGTCGGGAAGCTGCATCTGCCGCGCGAGTAGACCCTCTCCGTATCGCTCCTGCAGCATCTCGGCCGCGCGAGCGAGCAAGGCCGGTCGCTCCGGCAGGCCGATGTTTCCCGGCTCGCTCACTCTCCAGCCGCGCGCGCCGAGCTGCTGATATGCACGCCGATAGCTGAACTCCGGATACAGCCCGATGTCCTTTCCACGTCGCAACAGCGCCTGAACAGAAACTCGCCACCGGAGCTTGAGATCCACAAGCAGGCCGAGGTTGGGCATCGATGGAAGCTCCGCGGCGATGGCAATGCGGGGCATAAGGAACGCTGACGCGAACCGATGAGCCTCGAGTTCGGCCTCACCGAGGCCAGGAAGCGGGTCTGGGTGAAGGAGCAGATGGCCGAGCTCGTGCGCCGCGTCAAACCGCGATCGATCCGCCGACTGCTTGTCTGACGCAAGCAGCACATAGGGACGCCCGCCCACCCAGCATGAGAAGGCGTCGACCCTTGAGGAGTTCGCCGGCAGACGAGCCACGATGACGCCGCGACGCTCAAGCAGCCCAACCATGTCCCTGATTGGGCCCACGCCCAGATCCCAGTGCTCCCTTAGATGATCTGCTGCTTCCTCAGGGCTCAGGCCCGGTTCGGCTGCAGGTGCCTCCCAGTTCGGCAGCGTGAGGTACTGCTCATAGAGTTCCACGACCTCGGCAAGCAGCTCCACTTGCGCCCGGGCCTGTGACCGCTCCCGTTTCGTGGTCGAACGCAGACTCCGGAAGTTGGTCTCGTCTTCAGTCACGTGGACGATGGAGCGCCCTCGGGAAAAGAAGCCGACGGGCACCCGCAGCGCCATCGCAATGCGCGCGAGAGTGCTTGCGGTGGGCTTAGCCAGTTCAGCCTCGAACTGGCTGATCGCCGCAGGCGAGACTTCGACCGCAGATGCGAGCTCCGACTTGAGAATGCCCCGAAGCCGCCGCGCTTGTGAAAGCCGTGCCGGATCAAACAGGATGGCGGCGGTCTCGCTACTGCCCGCCACTCGCCGTGTCCCCGTGTTTGGGTGCGTGAAGGGCCGCGGGCGCATCGGAGCGGAATCCGATCAGAAGGTCGGGCAGCTCCATAGATTCGGGAAGCCCAGGAGCCTCGAGGTCAGGGAAGTCGAGCTGAGGCCGGCGGGCATCGAAGATGGCCACGCTTTGGTGCCACCCGATGTACCTGGTGCCCGCGATCCGCGGCGCCGCGAGATGGATCGTGAGCAATCCGTCACTGGGATTGCCCGAGTGCGCGATGACCCAATTGCTCAAGGTCGGCTGATCCAGCAGTGTCGGCTGGACCGCCATGTTCTCGTTTGCGAGCTCAATCAGGACATCAGAAGGACGATGGATCTCGCCTGGTCCTGTCAGGCGGGCGCCGGTCTTCTTCCAACGAACTCGGAGGTCCGTAGTGCGCAGCTCCGACCCTTGCATCGTCGTCGCGTATCGCATCGGTGAGCCATTCTCATATCTTGCCCTGAGTCGATGGTCGAGGTTGAAGTAGATAGCCAGCCCGTACATGAGGGCGCCCCATCCGTTCTCGGGGCTATAGATTCGGTCTGCGGCGAGACCATAGGCCGCGCTCGTGTCCTGACGGAGCGCGTCGCGAAATGCTCGGTCGAAGGCCTGGGGGAGCGTGGTGTCAGCCATGCGCGACAGGTTAGCATAATCGCGCAACTGGTGCGCCATCGTGAAGTGAACGTGTGTCGATGCCCCGCTTCTCGATGGAGGTCCAGTCGCACGGCGAGTAGGGGCGTTTGGGCGACGCGTATCTGAGTGCTCGCACGAAACCGCGGTCTAACGAGACACTCTGGCATGACTGGGAACCGTTCCCCGACGGGTCTTCGCCTACGATGTCGAGCATGGCTGGGACCAAGAAGCCCACGGCGGACGATGAGCTCGCGCCCCACAATTACGCCGAGCTGAACCGGCACTTCTATGCCGCGGAGCCCCACGACTACTTCGGGCAGCGGCTGACCAACCTGATCCTGACGGCAGGGCGGCACGAGGACCTCGAGCGGCTGATGACCGAGGGCGTCACCTTTCGCGGACTCAAGGTTGGGGGCCACGCTGAAGGATCGACGCCACCTGACATGGATCCTCCGAGCCTGGACGAGCAGGCGAAGAGCGCTGAGCATTTCGTGATCGCCGAGGCCGAGGTCTTGGCTCAGCATGTCGGCGAGACGCTCCTTCGGCTCTACCTCGCCCACGAGTTCGCCGGCGGCAGCCCGCCTCCGCCGTGCCCATGGTTGGAGGTCTCTCGCCTCCGCTCGTTCAGCCAATTCAAAGAGAAGGTGCGCGCTCGCTTCGGTCCCGACAGCGACCCCGGCGACGCCGCCAACCTGGTCGCGCTCGCCCGTGTGTTCCAAGTCACCGACGATCCTGCCAAGTTGAGCAAGACCCCGATCCCAGAAGACCAGTGGCAGAAGAGCTTGGCCAACATCGAGGGATATCTGCGGGCGTTCGCTCGGCAGTTTCTCGATCGGGCCCCGCTGTACAACGCGGCCAAACACGGTCTCGCTTTGCTGCCGAGCGAGATGTCGATGCGCTGGGGAGATGGCGCCGTGGTCCGGGCCGACGGACCGATCATCCAGTACCTCGAGGTTCGAGAGCGAGACGGTCGACCACGCTGGAGCAAGGTCAATCACTGGGTCAAGCCGGACCGCCAGATGGCGATGATCTTTCGTGCATGTCAGCTCATCGAGAAGCTCTGGGAGGTGGCGCGCCTGCGTTACCTGCCAGAAAACCGCCCCAAGCGATTCGAGGTGCGCCTCTTCGGTGGAGCGAGCTGGCAGGACCTCATGATGTCGGACGCGGAGGAAGTAGGTGGCATCGTCATCGAGGACATGGCAATCGAGCTCACCTACTTCATGACCGCTGAGGAGATCGCGGCCGAAGAGGCGAGGGACGCCCAGGAGTAAGCCCGCGACTCGGCGCCGCCCGAGGATCCTGGCTCATCACGGCCCCTCCGAGCGAATGCACGGATCGCCGGCCAGTCGATGCCAGTCGGAAGAGCGGAACCCTTAGCCCGGATCCACCGAAACCGATCGACCGACGGCCTGACCCAGCGCGGCCGAGGCAATCGTGAGGCGCCGACGGCCGTGACCGATGGCTGGACCGGCTGACCGACGGTCAACGGACTCCCGACGGCGCTGGTTCGGCGTCCTCGATGGACCGCCCCGGGCATCTGGGCAAGCTCCCGCCGGCCCCGCGGCCGCGATCGGGCCGCGATCGGTCAGGTGGGGAGCGGGATCGCCCGGAGCCTCATGAGCGCCGTCGTCCAGCCGATCGCCCAGGGCCAGCGCGCCGGCAGGTGGAGCCTGACCCTCCGGGCCGAGCGGGTCAGCCGACCGGCCAGCCCGAACAGCCGCCGGCGGAGGGTCTTGGTCGTGACGATCCCGACACCGAGACCGAGCCGGGCGGTCCAGCGGGCGAGGTTGTGGGCGAGCACCTGGACCGACAGCCAAGCGCCGTTGGCGGCGAACCTGCCCGACGGCAGGTGGTTGAGGGCCATCCCGTACTTGAGATCGCGGATGGCGTTCTCGATCTCGGCGTGGCGCCGGTGGTCCGCCTTCGAGAGCCAGGGTCTCGCCGTCGCGGTCGGTGATGAAGGCGTGGAAGTCGTGGAGCGCGAACAACGCGAGCTGGGAGCCCGGGGTCGGCTTCACCCGGCGGACGATGAGCCGGACCGGGACCGCGTCCTTCTCGGCCGCGAATGGGGTGTACGTCGTCTCGGCTACGTCGGCCCCACCCTCGAGCCAGTACGGGATCGGCGTCCAGGCGTCCTCGGGGATCGCCTCGATCAGGCGCCGGATCGAGCGGTGCTGGCGGATCGTGATGCTGAAGCGGACACCGAACCTGCGGCAGACGGCCACGACGGCGTGGGCATAGAAGCCCGAGTCGGCGCGCATCGTCAGCTCGCCAGTTGCGCCGGCTCCCCTCACCCGGCCGATCGTCTCGCGCAGGAAGTGGCCGGCGCTCCGGCCGGAGTTGGCGTTGCCGCCCCGGAGCCTCGCCATCAGGATGTCGCCGGTCCCGGCGGCGACCGCGAGGAGCGGGTGATAGCCCCGGACGCCGGTGTGAGTGAAGCGGGTGCCACCCTCCTTGGCCAGGCCGTACGTCTCGCAGATCGTCGAGTCGAGATCGATCGTGAGCGGCGCCGAGCCCGGACCCGCGCCGGCCGCCCAGGCCCGGGCGAGGAGATGCCGGCTGACGGCGTCGAGCTGGCGGACGTGGCCCCAGCGGAAGCTGCGCAGGAACGTGCCCAGGGTCGAGGCGGCCTTGACCCTGAAGCCGAGGACCCGTTCGGTGCCGCCCGAGCGCAGGGCGTCCGCGTCGTCGATGCAGTCGCCGCCCGCGAGGGCCGACAGGACGAGGGTCAGGAGCTTGTCGCCACGGTTCGCATTGCCGGGCCTGGCGCCGAGGTCGAGGTGCTCGTCGACCAGCTCACCGAGGCCGAGATGCTGGGCCAGGGTGGCGGGGAGCAGGAGCCCGGCGTCGGCCACCAGGCGGTCGTCGTCGAAGGCCACATCGAGCCGGTCGAGCCTGTGAGAAGATCGCATCCGTCAGGTGCTCCTCTGGTCTGGGCCGATGTTGTCTCGCAACACCATCATTCCCGTTCAGAAGGGCACCTGTTCTGCTGTCCCGGATCGTGAATCAGGCCGGGCCGCCGGTGGATCCGGGGTTAGTGGAGACCGAAGAGCAGCGCCAGCCCAATCGCGAGGGGAGGGAGGAAGAGCGTCAAGGGCGGTACGTCGCCTGCGATCACGAAACCCCCCAAGACGAGCAGAGCGAACACGCTCGTTCCGGCTCCAACAAGCGACGA
>JANOTJ010000586.1:0-5081 GCA_031416295.1 Chloroflexota bacterium | reverse complement strand
GCGACAACGTCGAGATGTCGGTCGAGCTGATCACCCCGATCGCCCTCGAAGTCGGCCAGCGCTTCGCCATCCGCGAGGGTGGCCGGACCGTCGGCGCCGGCGCCATCGTCACCATCACCGAGTAGGGGACGAGAGCATGGCGAAGCAGCGGATCAGGATCCGTCTCAAGGCCTACGATCACCGGCTGCTCGATCAGTCGGCGGCCCAGATCGTGGAAACGGCCCAGCGCACCGGCGCCGACGTCGTCGGTCCGGTGCCGCTGCCCACGCGCATCGAGAAGTTCACCGTCCTGCGCTCCCCGTTCATCGACAAGGACTCGCGCGAGCAGTTCGAGATCCGAACCCACAAGCGGCTCGTGGACATCCTCGATCCGTCGGCCAAGACGATCGACGCACTCGGCCGGCTCTCGCTGGCCGCCGGCGTGGACGTCGAGATCAAGATGTGATGAAGCCTCACACGCTCCCCCGCTCCATGCCTGCGTTGGCTCCTGCACGTGCTCGCTCACGCACGTCCGAGTGCGCTCGCTCACACGCTCATCGCCGCCTTGGCCTGGACACGGCTCAGCGCGCGAGGGAGGTCGTGGCATGAGCATCGGATTGATCGGCCGCAAGGTCGGCATGACCCAAGTCTTCGAAGCTGACGGCACGATGGTCGCCGTGAGCGTCCTCGCCATCCAGCCCAATACGGTCACGCGCCTTCGGACCACGGCTCGCGACGGCTACACGGCCGTCCAGCTCGGCACCGAGGTCGCGCGCAAGATCAGCAAGCCCGAAGCGGGCCAGCTCAAGGATCTGCCCAAGAGCGCGCAGGCGCTCAAGACCATCCGCGAGTTCCGGGTGGACAGCGTGGACGAGTTCGAGCTCGGCCAGACGGTGTCCATCACGGACCTGTTCGCCGTCGGCGACGACGTCGACGTCACGGGTGTCTCCAAGGGCAAGGGCTTCGCCGGCCACATCAAGCGTCATAACTTCCACCGCGGGCCCACGACCCACGGCTCGGACCATCACCGCGAGCCGGGCTCCATCGGCCCGGGCACGACGCCTGGTCGTGTCTACCGCGGGCTCAAGATGGCCGGTCACATGGGCGATGAGCGCGTGACCATCAAGAAGGTGCGCGTCGTGCGCACCGATCCCGATCGCAATCTGCTGCTCGTACGGGGAAGCCTCCCCGGCGCACGCGGGTCGCTGATCCTCGTGAAGAAGGCCTGAGCATGCCGTCCACCCCCCTGTACGACCGCACCGGCAAGACCGTCGGCAACGTCGAGCTCAGTGACGAGCTCTTCGCGGCCCCGATCAACGCCGCCGTGCTGCACCAGGTCGTGACCGCCCAGCTGGCCGGTCGCCGGACCGGGACGCACAGCACCAAGACCCGCGGCGAGGTTCGCGGCGGCGGCCGCAAGCCGTATCGCCAGAAGGGCACCGGCCGGGCCCGCCAGGGCTCGACCCGCGCCCCGCACTATCGCGGTGGCGGGGCCGTCTTCGGTCCGCACCCGCGCTCCTACGAGCAGCGCCTGCCGCGCAAGATGAAGCGCCTGGCGTTGCGTGGCGCCCTGACCGCCAAGTTCGGCGACGAGCAGCTCAAGGTCATCGACACGTTCGGTCTGGTGGCCATCAAGACCAGCGATCTGGCAGGCGTCCTGCGTGCCCTCGAGGCGAACGGTCGGGTCCTCGTCGTGGCCCCCGCTCGCGACCAGATGCTCGAGCTGTCGGCCCGCAACCTGCCCACGGTCGAGGTCATCCTCGCCGACTCGCTCAACGTCGTGGACCTGATCAATGCGGACCTCGTCCTCATCGAGCAGTCCGCCCTGGCGCGCATGCAGGAGGTGTACGCGTGACCGCGCTGACCGCCCCCGAGATCATCCTGCGTCCGGTCATCAGCGAGAAGACGATCGATGAGTCGGGTCGCGGCAAATACACCTTCGCCGTCCATGGCGACGCCAACAAGATCCAGATCAAGGCCGCGGTGGAAGAGCTCTACAAGAAGGAGAACGTGACCGTCATCGCGGTCAACGTCCTGACCACCAAGGCCAAGGAAAAGCGCCGCGGGACGAAGCGTGGCCGCATCGTCGGCCACACCACGCCCTGGCGCAAGGCCATCGTCACCCTGGCGCCCGGCCAGAAGATCGAATTCTTCGAGGGGGTCTGACCGTGCCGCTTCGCAGCTACAAGCCCACCTCGCCCGGCCTCCGTCAGATGACCCGGTCGACCTTCGAAGAGATCACGACGAAGGAGCCGCATAAGCCCCTGCTCGAGCCGCAGAAGCGCGGGTCCGGCCGGAACAATGCCGGTCGCCTGACCGTGCGCCATCGTGGCGGCGGCGAGAAGCAGCACTATCGGCGCATCGATTTCAAGCGTGACAAGGTCGGCGTGCCGGCCCGCGTCGCGACCGTGGAATACGACCCGAACCGCTCCGGGCGGATCGGTCTGCTCCACTACCGCGACGGCGAGAAGCGCTACATCCTGCTGCCCCACGGCCTCAAGGTCGGAGACATCGTCGTCGCCGGTCCCGAGGCGGAGGCCCGGGTGGGCAATGCCCTGCCGCTGGCCAACATCCCGCTGGGCACGACCATCCACAACATCGAGCTGACACCGGGCAAGGGCGGGCAGATCGTCCGATCCGCCGGGACCTCCGCCCAGCTCCTGGCCAAGGAGGGCGACTACGCCACGATCCGACTCCCGTCGGGCGAGATGCGGCGCGTCCCGATGCGCTGCATGGCCACCGTCGGCCAGGTCAGCAACCTCGACCATGAGAATCAGAATCTCGGCAAGGCCGGGCGCGCTCGGCACATGGGCCAGCGGCCCGAGGTCCGCGGGGTCGTCATGAACCCGCGCGATCATCCGCACGGCGGCGGCGAGGGCAAGTCCCCGACCGGCATGCCGCCCAAGACCCCGTGGGGCAAGCCCGCCATGGGCTACCGCACCCGGCGGTCCAAGACGACCGGACGCCTGATCGTCCGATCGCGGCATCGTCGGTAGGCGGGGAGGTAGGAGCAGATGTCTCGTTCCATCAAGAAGGGCCCGTTCGTCGAGGCCCGACTCCTCGGTCGTATCGAGGACATGAACAAGCGCAATGAGAAGAAGGTCGTCAAGACCTGGTCGCGCGCGTCGGTGATCTTCCCGACGTTCATCGGCCACACCATCGCCGTCTATAACGGCAAGAAGCACATCCCGGTCTACGTGACCGAGAACATGGTCGGCCACCGGCTCGGTGAGTTCAGCCCCACCCGCAACTATCGCGGGCACGGCAAACACACCGAGCGGTCGACGTCCTTGAAGTAGGCCGACGATGCGTGTCTCTGCTACCGCCAGGTATCTCCGCGGCTCGACCAGGAAGGTCCGCCTGGTGACTCGGGCGATCAAGGGCAAGCCGGTCGAAGAGGCCGCGGCGCTGCTGCGCTTCATGCCCCAGCGCGCCGCCGTGGATGTGGCTGCCGTGCTCAAGAGCGCGACGGCCAACGCTGAGAACAACCACAACCTCTCCGCCCAGGACCTGGTCGTCGCCGATGCCATCGCCGACGAGGGTCCGACCATCAAACGCTTTCGACCGCGGGCCCAGGGTCGGGCGTTCGCCATCCACAAGCCCATGACCCACATCACCGTCGTCGTCGCTGACCAGGAGGCCTGACATGGGACATAAGGTCCATCCGTACGGCTTCCGCCTGGGTGTCTCGCGCACCTGGACCGCGAAGTGGTATGCCGACAAGGAATACACCGCCTCCCTCAAGGAGGACATCGGCATCCGCAAGCTGATCGAGCGGCGGCTGTCCAATGCCAGCGTGAGCGGCGTGGAGATCGAGCGTGGCATCAACCACGTCACGGTCACCATCCACACCGCGAAGCCGGGCATCGTCATCGGCAAGGGCGGGGCCAACGTCGAGATCCTGCGCCAGCAGATCGGCCTCCTGTCCAACCGCAAGGTCAAGCTGGAGATCAAGGAGATCCGCCAGCCGGAGCTCGACGCCCACCTCGTGGCCATGAATATCGCCGGCCAGCTGACCCGCCGCATCGCCTTCAAGAAGGCCATGAAGCAGGCCATCCAGCGCTCCATGAAAGCCGGCGCCAAGGGCGTCAAGATTGCCGTCGCGGGTCGCCTCGGTGGCTCCGAGATGGGTCGACGCGAGTGGGACCGTGAAGGTCGCATCCCGCTCGGCACGCTGCGCGCCGATATCAGCTACGGGCAGATCCACGCCGCCACGACCTACGGCCGCATCGGCGTGAAGGTCTGGATCTATCGCGGCGAGATCGTGCCCGAGCCGACGCAGCCGCGCGACGCCGGCACGCCGACCGGCGCCGGGCAGGGGGGCTGACCAGATGTTGATGCCCCGACGCGTCAAGCATCGCAAGGTCATGCGCGGGCGGATGTCCGGCGTGGCCAAGGGTGGCCACACGGTCGCCTTCGGCGAGTACGGGCTGGCGACCCAGGAACCGGCCTGGATCACCAGCCGCCAGATCGAGGCGGCCCGGCGCGCGATGACCCGCTCGGTCAAGCGTGGCGGCAAGATCTGGATCCGGATCTTCCCGGACAAGCCGGCCACCAAGAAGCCTGCCGAGACCCGGATGGGTTCGGGCAAGGGCGCACCCGACCACTGGGTCGCGGTGGTCAAGCCCGGCCGGATCCTGTTCGAGATGGCCGGCGTGGAGCACGACGCGGCGATCGAGGCGATGCGCCTCGCCAGCCACAAGCTGCCCGTGTCGACCCGCGTGGTCGTTCGCGAAGGCGCGAAGGAGGCGTGACCGATGGACATCGATAAGGTCCGGGCGCTCTCCGACGCAGAACTCGATGTGGCCCTGCGCGACGCGAAGCAGGACCTGTGGGGTGCGCGCTTCGCGCTCTCCACGCGCCAGTTGAAGGACTACAGCACGATCCCGCAAACGCGGCGAACGATCGCGCGGATCCTGACCGTGCAGCGCGAGCGCGAGCGCAAGCTCGCGAGCCCGGCATGAGGGAGATCACGCGATGACAGGAGCGACTACCAAGGTGCAGGGAAAGCGGAAGACGAAGGTCGGCCGCGTGGTCAGCGACAAGATGGACAAGACGATCGTCGTGTCCGTGGAGCGTCTGGCGCGCCACCGGCTCTACAA
>JANOTJ010000585.1:0-21969 GCA_031416295.1 Chloroflexota bacterium | reverse complement strand
TCACCCCACCGCTCGCAGCGGCCGCACAGCCGATCCAGGTCAGTCCGCGCGACGTTCGCCGCCGGGATCTGCCCGGTGGGCTGATCCACGAGTACTACGGCGCCGCCGCGTGATCGAATCCGGGTTTCCGATCCCCACGGGGCTCGCTCGCCGGACCCGTCGACGTGCCGGCCATGCTCTCGGAAGACGTCCTTGCCACTGCGAACGACTTCGACCGGGCGAAGGTCGTGGCCGAAGCGAAGGCATACAAGGCTCCACAGCGGAGAGCTTGTTCCTGCGGGCTGGTCACCAGGGCCGGCCGATCTCGCCGCGGGCGACGGCCAAGGCGACCGCTCGGTGGACGGGCGTCGTGGCGCCCGCCGCGGACACGCAACCGTGGGGCTCGTCGCCGGCACCCGGGTCGGTCGTCTCCGACAGGTGCTGTGCGACCCGTGCCGCCTCGGGAGCGGACAGCGAGGCAACCTCGGAGCCGCCGATCAGGACCCGCGCCCCGACGACCCGGACCGAGCCCGTCACCGCGACCGCGGAGTCCGTGCGCCGGACCGACCAGACGCTCCCGTCGGCAATGGCGAGCAGGGCCTCGCCGCCGCCGGCGGCGGTCGGGGTCCCGGAGACGCCGAAACCGCCGGCACTCGGGCCTCGGCGGTCCAACACGTGGGCAACCATGTGCTCCTTCCTGGCCTCTCGGGACCGGATTAAAGGATGCCTGGCCGGAGGATACCCCATCCGCGGCACGTCTCGCGCAACTGCGCGGGCCGAGCGTCGCGGCGCGCGCGCGGCGCGGGGCGGGGCGTCCGGCTCAGCCGGGAACGATCCGGGTGCCGTCGGTCCCGTCGAGGGCGGAGGCAAGAGCCTCGGGCGAGGTGATGATCGCCTCTCGGCCTCCGTCCTCGACGAACCGGATCGCGGCCTGCACCTTGGGTCCCATCGAGCCGGCCGGGAACTGGCCGTCGGCGAGATGCCGGGTCGCATCGCTGACCGACAGGACTTCGAGATCCCGCTGCGTCGGCGTCCCGTAGTCGAGGCAGATGCGGCGGACGCCGGTCAGCAGCAGCAGGGTATCGGCCCCGACAAGGGCCGCCATGCGCTCAGCGGCGAGGTCCTTGTCGATGACTGCCTCGACGCCGGTCAGGCTACCGTCGAGTTCGCGGACGACGGGGACGCCGCCCCCGCCGGCGGCGATCACGATCACGCCGGCGGCGCTCAGCGCCCTGATCGTCGGCGCCTCGATGACCTCGATCGGCTGCGGCGACGGCACGACTCGTCGCCAGCCTCGACCAGAATCCTGGCCGACCGTCCAACCCTTCTCGACCGCCAGGCGCTCCGCCAACTCGCGGTCGTAGAACGGACCGATCGGCTTGGTCGGGTGCTGGAAGGCTGGATCCGCCCGGTCGACGAGGACCTGGGTCACCACGCTCGCCACGGCCCGCGACCCGCTGTCGCGGCCAGATTCGCGCAGGACGTTCCCGAGCGTCTGCTGGATGAGGTAGCCGATCTGGCCCTGGGTCATCGCACCAAGCACGTCGAACGGTTGATCGGGCACGCCGAGGGCGTTTCCGGCTTCGACCTGGAGCGCGAGGACACCGACCTGGGGACCATTGCCGTGGATGATCACGAGGCGGTGGCCGGCCTCGATCAGCGGCCGGACCTGTTCGCACATCTCCCGGACGTTGGCTAGCTGCTCGGCGTGCGTTCCGCGTTCGGTCGCGCGCGTGACGGCGTTGCCGCCGAACGCGGCGACGATGACGCGCCCTGCCGGTCGTGGGACGGATGATCCGTGAAGCGACGCGGTCATCGAGAGTCGGGACGACCCCGCCTGGGGATCGTCGGGCTGCTAGGTCGAAGGTCCGAAGGACCGAGGCTCTTACTCCCCATGCCCCAGTCGGCGGCCGGCGGCGCGTCGGTCCCGTCGCCACGAGAACAGCCTGGCAGGCTCCGGTAGATCTCGAGGTGGCGACGGGCCGTCGACTGCCAGTCGAACCGCCGGGCCGTCGCCAGGCCGCCGGCCCGGAGGGTGGCGGCGAGGGCCGGCTCGGCGACCGCGCGGACGATGGCCCGGCTGAGCGCCGCGGGATCGTCCGGCGCGACGAGGAGCGCGTCGCGACCGTCGACGAGGTACTCCCGGAGAACCTCGATGTCGCTGGCCACGACCGGCGTCCCGGAGGCCTGGGCCTCGAGGACCGCGAGGCCCCAGCCTTCCTTGACCGACGGGAAGGCGAGGACGTCGGCCGCGCGGTAGAGGGATTGCAGCCGGTCCTCCTCGACCGGCCCCAGCCGGGCGACAGAGCCCGGTTCCAGTTGTCCGCCGGCGACCAGACGCTCCAGCTCGAGATCGAACGCCGTACGGTAGTCCCGATAGTCGAACAGGGTGTCGCCGCCGACGATCGCGAGCACCGGACGGCGCCCGGTAGTCGCGGCGAGCTCGGGAGCCGCCTGCGCGAACGCCGCGAGCAGGACGAGGCTGTTCTTGCGAGGCTCCACCCCACCGACAGCAAGGACGACGGCCGAACCGGCCAGCCCGACCTTCGCCCGCTCCGCCTCGCGGGCGGCGTCGTCGAGGGCCGGCCTGAAACGCTCCAGGTCGACCCCGTTGTGGACGATCCGGGCGTCGATCCCGTAGTCCTCCGCCAGCCGGCGGCGCCACCAGTCGCTGACGACGAGGATGGTGTCCGGGCCGACGATCGAGTCGTGCTGGCAGCTGATCAGCGAGGGGCTCGTGAAATCGTCGACATGGTGGACGGTTCGTACGACCCACGGCAGGCGGCCGGCCGCCCGCAGGCGGATGAGGGCGTTCGCGCTGATGCAGTCCTCGGCGTGGTAGACGTCGAAGCCGTGACCCGGACCCGGCTCGCGTTCGAGGAATCCGACGTAGGCGTCGATGTAGCGCGCCACCCGGTCCCCCATCTCCTCGTCCGGGCGCTCATCGACCGGGATGAACGAGGCGGGGACGCTGGTCGCGCGGAAGAAGCCCGACCGGCCGGGCTTCTCGAGAGCGAAGAGCCGCACCCGCTGGCCGAGCGCGGCCAGTGCCTCCGCGAGCTCCAGGGTGTGCACCACGCCGCCGCGCGGCCGCGTCGAGTAGGTGAAGAGGGCGATCGAGAGCGGCCCGTCAGCCACGGCCGGCGACGATCAGGCCGGCCAGCCGCGCCGCCTGCGCGTTCGTCGAGGCGACGAGGACGCCGGCGGACCGGAGCGCCGCCTCTTGCCGGTCGAGACCTTGGGGATCGAGCTCCGTGCCGCAGACGTGGGCCACCATCGCGACGTATCTCGACGCGGCCGCTGCCGCCTCGCGCGCCGCTGTGATCGTCGGGACGAGGGTTCCGGCCGGATCGTCGTTCGAGCCGTAGCCGAGGACGACGTCGAGGAGGATGACCGCCGTCTCCGGGTCCGCCGCCTCGACGAGCAGCCGGTCCTGCCTCACCCGCGGGTCGATCATGGGGTGCGGCCGGCCCCGGGTGAACTCTTCCTCGCCGAGGTCGACGAGGGAGTGGCCCTCGCTCCGCCAGGCGTCGGCCAGCAGGAGTGCCGGGTCCCCACCGGCGTTCGAGCGCACCGGCCCGATGCCCGCCGCACGGAGGATCAGGAGCGACTCGTCGCACAGGCTGCCGCCCGAGTAGAGGCCGCGGATGAAGCGGGCCTCCGGCGCCAGGCCCGCCGTCTCGGCCGCGGCGGCCGCCTCGAGTGCGCCCGGGGCCGGGGCGAAGGGATCGATCGTCTCACCCTCGAGCGCCTCGATCGCGCACAGGCTGGCGGCCTCGAGCGTCGCGGCGAACGTGAGGTTGTCGCCGGCCACGCTCGGCGGCTCGCCGCCGAGGAAGGCGACGACGACCGGCTTGCCGCACGCTCGCGCGAGGCCCAGGACCTCGTCGGCGACGGCCCGCTGTGGGGGCTTCGAGAGGAGCACGATGACGCGCGTCTCGGGATCGCCGGCCAGCAGCTCCAGGCCGAGACGCGTGGTCAGGCCGCCGACCGCCTCGGTCAGGTCCCGCCCGCCGGTCCCGATCGCCTGGCTGATCCCGCTGCCGGCCCGATGGACGAGGACCGTCACCTCCTGGAGCCCGGTCCCGGACCCGGCGATGACGCCGATCGGTCCGCGCCGCACACGGTTCGCAAAGCCGAGGGCCACGCCGTCGAGGATCGCCGTGCCTGCGCCGGGGCCCATCATCAACCGTCGCTTCGCGACCGCCGCCTGCTTGAGGTCGCGCTCGTCCTCGACCGACACGTTGTCGCTGAACAGGAGCACGTTGAGGCCGGCCTCGAGGGCGTGGGCCGCCTCGAGGGCCGCGAAGCCGCCGGCGACCGATACGACGGCGACCTCCGCGCCGCCCAGCGAGGCCGCCGCCGAGGCGACGCTCCGAGCGCGTTTCGCGGCGTCGGCCGGGCCGGCGCGGGACGGGTCCGGCCGGGACGCCCGAGCGAGCACCTCTTCCGCCCGCTCAAGAGCTGCCTCGGCGGTCTCGTCGTCATCGGCCTTGACGGCGATCATCAGGTCGTCGGGCCGGGCGTCCACGAGCGCTCCGGTCAACATGTTCGCCTCGGCGAGCATCCGGCGGTTGGCGTCCGTGCCCATCGCGACCGTGGCCCGGGCGACGCCCGGCAGGTCCGACAACTCGGTGGAGACGCGCATCAGGCGGACGGAGTCCTGGTAGGTGGCGGCCTTGAGCCGTGTCCGGACGCTCATCCCGAACTCTTCGGCGGGCGACCGGATGGGCGCTTCGACTCGCGCTGCGACTTCACGTCCCGGACGAACTCCTTCAGCTCTGCCGGCCCGTCGCCGCGCTCGGCGCGACGGGAGATCTCTCTCGTCGCGCTGTCCGCGCCGGTCCCCGCGTAGCGGCGGGCGACGTCCCGGGTCAGGTCGCCGGGGTCCGCGGTCCTGAGCCCGCCGGCTGCCGGGTCCGGGCCGGCGCGCGAGGCGGCGCGTTCGCGGCTCCGGGCGACGAGGCTCACCGAGCCGTAATAACGGCTGATGCGGCCCGCCCCGCAGACGGGGCAGGAAAGGTCCCCGGGGCGGGCCGGCTCGCTCGCCCGGATCTCGAACCGATCTCCGCAGGCAGCGCAGTCGTACTCGTAGATCGGCATCGGTCAGGCCGCCGGTCCGTGGCGCCGCCGGGCCCGGGCGAGGGCCCGGTCCAGCGCGGCATGATCGTGGAATGACTGTGGCTCCTCGAGCGGCGCCGCGCCGGGCAGCCGAGCTCCGGTCGCCGGGTCGACCCGGAGGATCTCCAGCCAGAAGGTCTCGCCGCGGCTCCAGTCGCGCTCCGACCAGACGGAGAGAGCAACGCCCGCCCGGGAGTGGATCTCGACCCGTTGATAGGTCCGCCGGCCGGGCAGACCGATCTCACCGTCGACGACCACGACCCAGTCCTCGCCCGCCTGGCGGGCCGCGGTGAGGCGCTCGGCCATCGTCCGCTTCTGGATCTCGACCCGCAGCTCGCTCAACCGCAGGTTGAAGGCCGCGGCACGGGCACGATCGAGGTCAAGCCAGTCGGCATGCGGAACGTCGATCGCGGCCAGCCGTGCCTCGAGCCAGTCGTCCCCGCGGGTCTCGTCGGCCGCCTGGAGTTCCTCCTCGGACGTCACATCGGTCAGCCCATCCGCCAGTCCGCGCACGACCGCCAGCGAGGCGACGTACATGTCCGGATCGGCCATCGCCTGACCGAAGAACGTCGTCTCCGCCTCGCGCCAGCGGCGCATGCGGGCCGGTGTGACCGGCCGGGCCCCGGGCATCAGGGCGTCCATGCCGCCCCAAGCTCGACGAGCGCCGACCGGAAGACCTCGATCGGGGCACGCGCGATCCCCGCTCCGATCTGCCCGATATCCGGGTCGCGCTCGTGGACGGCCCCGGTGTCGATGAACGGGACGATCCCGGTCTCGACGACGCGGCGGACATCGATGCCGACCGGCGTCCCGGCGAAGCCGAGCTGGGGGACGGTGAACATCGGGTGGCTCGCGAGGGTGACCTCGCGCAGCTCGTCGGTCGCCGCGATCTGGTCGGCGACGCTGCCGCCGACGAACGCCGCGGTCGTCGGTGCGGCGGCGATCGCCATGCCCCCGAGGCCGACGACCTCGAGGATCGCGCTGTCGCCGATGTCGCCGGCGGCGTCCGTCACGTCGTGGCCGGTGTAGTAGATCGCCTCGTCCAGCGGCGAGGCCGGCGCGATCACCCAGCGGTCACCGAGCCCGCCGACCCGCAGCCCGAAGTCGACGCCGTTGCGGCTCATCCCGGTGACGATGCTGCTCCACGGGACGCCGTGGGCCGCGTCGGCGGCGACCCGGCAGGCGGCCATCACCGTCGTCAGGCCGAACAGCGAGTTCGATTCCATGAACCGGAACGCGCGGGCCGCGGCGGGGCCCGGCACGCCGGCCTCCAGCACCGGCCCGGCGAGGGATCGGAGCAGGAGCGCGGTCGTCGCCGGCAGCCGGGCGTGCATCTCGTCGCCCATCTGGATCGACTGCGCGAGGAGCGCGAACAGATTGATCCCTTCGCCCTGGCGGAGCCCCGCCGACAGCGTGCCGGCCAGCTCGTCGCGGAACCACGCCAGGCGCTCGATCGCCGACGGATCGGGATTGCCGGTCCAGGTCGTTCGCCCACGACCCTCGTTGATCGGGCTGTAGGCCGTGATCCCCGTCTCCCGATCGGTCACCACGTGGACGGCCATGGAGGGCGACAGGACGCCCGCCATCGGGCAGACGGTCGAGTGCGCGATCGCCGGCTCGAGGCCGATCGTCCCGGCTGCCAGCGCGCGCGCCGCCGCCTTGGCGTCGGGGGCCCACCCTTCGAGGACCGCCACCCAGGCCGCCGCCCGCCGATGCGGGCCGCACATCCGTTCCCACCCGATCGGCGGGCCGGAGTGGAGGAGGGTGTGCTCGGGGAAGTCGGGGATCACGTCGCCGGCCCGCCGCACGTCGACCCAGATCGGGCGGGCCTTGAACAGCCGCTCCATCGTCTCGCGGTTCGCATCGGCGACCCGCTCGCGGATCGCGGCGTCGGCGACGAGGATCCGGACGAGCTCCTCGTCGCCACCGGCCGGCGGCCGCCAGTCGACCTCGGCGACCGGGGCGCCCTGGGCACGGACCGACTCGGCGAACAGGTCGAGGCCGACGTTGACGACCCGGAGCGCGGGGCCGAACAAGGTGCTCGGACTCATCGGGGCGACGCCCCGGCGGGGCCGCCGCCGCGGATCGAGATCGCGATCCCCGGCTCGATCGTTCTCGTCACCCAGCAGACCTCCCTGGCGAGCTTGAGGATGGCGTCGAACGCATCTGGCGCGTCCGCGGCCAGCGTGCTGGAGGCGACGATCTCGAGACGGTCGTAGCGCCGCTCCGGCCGGTCGTAGCGACCGTTGACGACGACGACGAGATCGGGCAGTTCCTGGCGCCGCTTCCGCGCGGCCCAGGCGATCGCCATCGCGAAGCACGAGGCGACGCTGGCGAACAGCATCTCGGAGGGCATCGGGCCGGCGTCCGCTCCGCCGTCCTCCGGCGTCTCGTCGCAGACCAGGCTGAAGCGCCCGTCACGGATCTCGAGCTCGACTCGATACCCGCCGCGCCATTCTGCCCGGACGCTCCTGCTGCGCACGTCGTCCCTTCCCGGCGTGGTGGCTGGATCGGAGATCACGCGGGACTCCGTGGATGGGTCGGGACGGTCGGCCTGGCTCGCCAAGCTACGCGGGATCCCAGTCCTGGCCGCGGCGGATGAGGATCGCCTTCATGAGCCGCCGTCGGATCGGCGCGGGAGTCAGGCGGAAGCCGGTCGAGAAGACGAACCGAACCGCCGTCCGGAGGCGGCCTCGACGGCGCGGGCGCCCGGCGGCGTCCGGGTACGTCCGGTAGAGATCCTCCTGGGCGGCGTCGATGAGGATCCGCTCCGACCAGCGCCGGAATGCCTGGATCGGCGAGTACTTCGTCTCGCGCTTGATGACCGCCGGCATCGCCGTCCTCCTACGTGGCGCCGAGGCGCTTGACGGCGTCCTTGGCCGCCGTGCTGATCGGCTCGTTGAGGGCGCCGATCGGCGGCGAGTAGACGTTCTCCATGTTGGCCAGCTCGTCCGCGGTGGCGTGCTTCCGCATCGCGAAGGCCAGGAAGTCCGAGCGCTCCTTCACCCCGTCGCCGCCGGCGAACGCCGCCCCGATCAACTCGCGCGTCTTCGGGTCGAACAGGAGCTTGACGTTCATCGGCTGGACCTTGGGGTGGTAGCGAGCGCTGGTGATCCCCTTGGCCACGCCAAGGACGTACGAGCGACCGAGTGCCTTGGCCAGTGTCTCCGTGATGAGGACGCCGCCGACCTGGATCGTGCCGATCTCCATGGCCCACGGGAAGTAGGCCGCCCGGGTGTGCATCTCGCCACCGGCGGCGTTGGTACCGGCGATGCGACCCTGCGGATAGGAGTACGTGCTGGGAAAGAGCGGGACCGGCACGCCGGCGATCGCCTGCATCGTCTCGACGAGGGCTCCCGCGGCGTAGACGTCGGGGATATTCGTCCGCATCATGTCGTCGACCACGACGCCGTGGGCGCTGCCCAGCTTGACCCCGATCGACTCGGCGAGCGCGGTATTCGACTTCTCGTCGGCCGCCATGAAGGCCATCTCGCACGGAACCTCGCCGTTGTCGGTCACGGCCGAGACGAGCTTGCCGTCCCGACCGCGGAGCTCCTTCAGCTCGGTCGACAGCATGAACCGGACACCAAGCGCCTCGAGGCTGTCCTGGCCCGGCTTGACCATGTCCGGATCGGCGAACTCGCCAAGCAGCCACGGCTCGTCGTCGATCAGGGTCACGTTCTTGCCGCGATGGGCGAGCCCCGTCGCCAGCTCCAGACCGACCGGCCGGCCCTTCCAGACGATGACGTTCTCGACGCTGTCGAGCTGGCGGTCGATCTCCCTGGCCCGCTCGATGTCCTTGATGAAGTGGACACCGTCGAGGTCAACGCCGGGGATGTCCGGCAGGACGTACGACCAGCCGAGGCAGAGGATCAACTTGTCGAACGCGACCTGCTCGCCACCCGCCTGGGTCACGGTCCGCGAGGCCATGTCGATGCGCTCGACGCTGGTGGATAGCCGAAGGTCGAGACCGATCTCCTGTGTGTAGAACTCGGGCTTCTGGAGGAAGAGCTTGTCCATGCTCTCGACCTCCCGACCAAAGACGTACGGGATGCCGCACGGACTGTAGGCGGTGCTGGCAAGGTCGCCGAACAGGGTGACCTCGTGGGACCGGTCGAACTGCTTCGCCGTGGACGCCGCCGACGTGCCGGCGGCACCGGCTCCAACGACCACGATTCGTGCCATGGGGCCTCCCGCTACACGTGTACGACCGAAGCTGGGAGGTGTCAGCCGCCACAGCAATAGCCGTCGCCAATCCTACGGTGAACAGCCTATGAGGTCGAATACATATCTTCGATCGTATCGATGCCGACCACGAATGGCCTCGAGAGCTGCGTTCGACCTGCCTGGACGTGCGTGGGACCTGCCGGGATCGCCGCGCCCGCCGCCTCGTTCTGGCCGTGCCGGGCATAGAGCGCAGGCTCGCCGCCAGTATGCACGAACACCAGTGGGGCGGAGCGATCGAAGCGGCCCTGCTCCACGAGGCGGATCAATCCGGCCAGCGCCGGCGCGGTGTAGACCGGGTCGAGGATCAGCCCCTCGGTCGTGAGGGCCAGGCGCAGGGCCGCCTCGGATTCCGGCGATGCGACACCGAAGGCGGCTCCCGGCACGCCCTCCTCGACGTGGACGTCCCGGGAGCCGATGTCTGTCGCCAGCTGCAGCAGCCCGGCCGTGAATCGGGCGATCTCCAGGAGCCTGGGAACGGCCTCCCGCCGCGGCCGGCTGACGAGGATCCCGGTGATGCGATACGAGGCGCCCAGCCAGGCCGTGCCGGCGATCAGGCCGGCCTGGGTCCCGCCGGACCCGTTTGCCACGATGACGGCCGCGCGCTGGACGTCCATCCCTTCCAGCTGGGCGGCCAGCTCCGCGGCCGCCTCCACGTAGCCGGCGTCGCCGACGGGAGTGGTGGCGCCGCGCGGCAATACGTAGGGACGCCGCCCTGCGGTGCGCAGCTCCGCCGCCAGCTCTTCGGCCGCCGCCTCGGTCGCGGCGCGGTCCGGATCGCCCGTGAAGACCAGCTTGGCCCCCGCCAGCACGTCGAGCAAGAGGTTGCCCTCGCGGCCGGCCGGTGGGGAGCCGTACAGCACCGCGATCGGATCGAGTCCGGCCACACGGGCCGCCACCATCGCAGTGCGGACTGCGTTCGACTGCGGCCCACCGGTCGCGATCAGGGTGTCGGCGCCGGTCGCGAGCGCGTCGCCGATGAGGAACTCGAGCTTGCGGACTTTGTTCCCGCCACCGGCGAAGCCAGTCAGGTCGTCGCGCTTGACGAGCAGGCGGTCGATGCCCATCGCGCGGGCCAAGCGCGGGGCGTCCTGGAGCGGCGTCGGCAACGTCGCCAGCCGGTAGCGCGGCAACTCGACGGGTAGCGGCCGCTGGATCAAGGGCCCACGACGCGATCGACGAGCGTCTGCGCGAGTCCTGTGGACGTGGTGCCGAGCAGCCGCTCGATCTCATCCTCCGAGAGGCGCCCACCGATCTGTGGATCGTCCCGCAGCTCGTCGCGCAGCGATCGTCCGGTGGCGTGCGTCCGGGCGACGACTGCGTGGACCAGCTCGTGAGCGGTCTGCTTGCCGGTCAGCGGTGCGAGGGCGAGCATGATCGACTCGGCGGCCATCTCCTCGTGGCGCTCGTCGAGATTGCGGAGCATCACGTCGGCGCGGACCTCCAGACCGGCGATCAGCTCGCGGGCCTGCAGGAGGGCGGCGCCGGCCGCGACGCACGACTCGGGGATGGCCGCCCACTCCAGCTTCCAGCTCCGGCCGTCGCGCTCATGGTCCCCGACCATCGCCTCGAGCATCAGATCGGCAGCGCCACGGACGAGACGAGCGAGCGTCCCGAGGTGCTCGCTTCGCTCGGGATTGCGCTTGTGGGGCATCGTGATGCTGCCGACATCGGCGGCTCCCGCACGCTCGGCCAGCTCCCCGATCTCCGAGCGCTGGAGGTTGTAGACCTCGTGGCCGATCCGGTCGAGGAGGGCGGTGACGAACGCGAGCCAGACGACGAACTCGGCGAACCGGTCGCGGGCCGAGGTCCAGCTGATGTCCGGCACGCCGAGACCGAGACGCTCCATCACCCGCGCCTGCAGCTCCAGCCCTCGGGGGCCGTAGCCGGACAGCGTGCCAACGCCGCCGGCCAGCTGGCCGACGCCCAGCCGCGGCCGCAACTCCGCAAGGCGGGCCAGGTGGCGGCGGACCTCGTCGACCCAGACCGCTGCCTTGTAGCCGAAGGTGATCGGGAGCCCAGCCTGGCCATGGGTGCGGCCGAGCATCGGGGTCGATCGATGGGCCCGGGCGAGCGCCACGAGGTCGGCCTCCAGGGCCGTCAAGTCGCGCTCAGCGACGTCGGCGACCTTCAGCAGCGTGAGCGCGTACCACGTGTCGCTGATGTCCTGGACAGTCGCCCCGTAGCAGATCCACTCTCCCGCGCCGCTCCGGCACTGAACAGCCAGCACACGAATCAGCCCGAGCAGCGAGTGGTTTGTCTCGGCCGTCGCCCGCCGGACCTCCTCGAGGTCGACCGGCTCGCCGCGCAACACCCGGGCGATCTCGGGGGCCGCATCGGCCGGGATGATCCCGAGGCCCGCCTCCTCCTCGGCCAGGACGGCCATCACCTCACACCAGCCGCGAGTGCGGCCATCGTCCTCGAACAGCGGCCGCAGCTCGTCACTGGCCCAGCCCGGACCGAAGACCCGCGAGTCGATCGGGTGGACGGACATGTCAGGACGCCGCGGCCGCGCGGGCGTGCGCGATGAGGCCATCCGTTGCCCGATCGATCGCCGCCCGGCGCGATTCGACCCACGCCCGCTGCCGGCGCAGTGCCCGCCGGCGCTCGGCCAGGAGGCCGCGAACCGACGCGGGAGCCGCGCCGCCGATCCCTGTCCGACGGGCAATAGCCGCTTCCGGGTCGAGCGCGTCTCGGACCTCAGCGTCCGACAGACCGAGCGGGACCCCGTGGACCTCGAGCGCGGCGGCGTCGAGGGTCGCTGCATCGATCCCATCCGAGTCGCGACCGGCCTCCAGCGCCCTCCGGACCGCCGCGCCGACGATCCGGTGGGCCTCGCCGAAGGGCAGATCGTTGCGGTACATGATCCGCTCGGCGAGGTCGTTGCCGGCCAGGTAGCCGCGCCTGGCGGCGGCAGCGAGTCGGTCCCGGTCGAAGCGCACGCCGGCGATCACCTCAATGAGCAGCGCCGCGCTCTGTTCGGCCAGCTCGAGGGCCGCCGGAACCTCGTCCTGGGCGAAGATCCGCTGATCCGGCTGGCCGCTGGCGGCCTTCGCCAGGGCGCCCGCGCCCGCCAGCCGGCCGAGCAGCCGCGTCGCCGCTCCGCGGATGAAGATCAGGGCGTACGGGTTCTTCTTCTGGGGCATCGCCAGGCTCGCCCTGGCAGCGCGATCGGCCAGCTCGACGAACCCGAACTCGCGGGTCGTCCAGATCTGGAGATCCTCCGCAAGTCGATCGAGGGCAAGGCCGGTGCTCGCGGCGATCGACGTCAGCTCGAGGGCCAGGTCCGGCTGCCAGTAGGCGTCCCGACTGTGAAGGATGATCCCATCGAAGCCGAGCAGGCGGGCGAGGACCGCGCGGTCGATCGGGATCCCGGCCCCGTTCGTACAGCCGGCCCCGGCCGGACTGAGGTTCGTCCGTCCGAAGACGGCCCGCAGCCTGTCCACCTCGCGCCCCAGTGGGTAGACATAGGCGAGCAGGCTGTGGGCGAGCGTCGTCGCCTGGGCGGGCTGCCAGTACGTGTAGTCGACCGCCAGGGTCCGCAGGTGGCCCGCGGCAAGGTCGACGAGCGATCTCTGGAGCAGGTCGAGTGTGTCGGTAAGGGCGAGGATGCGATCCCGCATCGCGAGGTGGAAAGCCACCGTGACGGCCTCCCGCCTGGGCCGGCCGACCAGCAGGTAGCCAGCTGCCACGCCGACGCGCGCCCGCAGCCACGCCTCGCGGTTCATCGGCAGGTCTCCCAGAGCAGGGTCCGGTACGAGGCCGTCGTCCGGTCCCGGCTCGCCATCGCCGGACGGCGCGCGCGCCAGGCCGGCCTGGCGGAGCTGAAGCAGGGCCGCAAGCAGCCGCCGCCCAGGCTCCTGCGGGATTAGGTCGTGGTCGAGCAGGACGAGGATGTGGGCCAGGTCGGCCAGGATCATCGATGGCAGCAGCGCGCCGGCCGACTGCAGCTCGAGCCGGTGGGCAGAGTGGATCAGCTGGGCGCCCGAGCCCTCGAGCAGGCGGCCGCCGACGGCCGGGCTGGCGACCGCCGCGGCCGGGCTAGCGGGGGGCCTTCGGCGGCCCATCGGCGTCCTTATGCTGGATCGCAGCATGGAGCGTGTCGAACCGGAAGCCGCGCCGCAACGACTCGAGCGCGAGCACCTCGCCGGGCGCGATATTGGCGAGGTTGACGTTGGCTCCGCAACGCAGGATCAGGTGCGTCTGCTGGTCCTGGAGCGGCGCCTCCCAGAGCACCCGCGCCGGGTCGCGTATCGACGCGAGCAGCGTCTCGAGCACGCTGCCCATCACCTGTCCGGCCTGATCGAAGATCCCGGTGCCTCGGCCAGATTCGCGCGCCTCGATCGTCACCAGCAACACTCCCTCGCCGAGGTCGGCATGGACGCAATCGACCATTTCGGTCGGTGTCATCTGGCGTTGCGGGTCCTTGCGACCGACCTCGGTGATGACGTCGAGGCCGGCGTCCTGCGCCCGGCGGATCATCTCACGACGGGCAGCCACGGGCAGATCAACGGTGCCATCGCTCACCTCGAGGGCGGTGAAGCCTAGCTCGCGGGCGCGGGCGATGAACTCCGGCATGCTGCCGACCGTCCAGGCGGCCTCGAGGAGGGTGCCGCCCGGGTAGACGGTGATTCCCGACTCGACGAGGCGGGCCACCTTGCGCATGAGGAGCTCGGCTGGGAGCGCGGCGGACGTCCCGAAGCCGAGCTTGACGTGGTCGATCAGGGGTCCGGCCACCTCGATCATGTCGTCGACGGCCCGGAGTCCGAGACCCTTGTCGATGACTGCCGTTATCCCGGTCGTGCGCGGCCGCCACGTCCGTGGCTCCAGGAGGGGCGCGATGGTGTCGCCCCACGCTTCGTCCCGGGCCTCGGTCATGCCGGCCCGACGAGCTCGCGCAGGCCCGCCTCGACCTGATCGTGGTCTGCTCCCCACGGCACGACGACCACCTGCCCGTCGCGCTCCAGGCCCTCCTCAAGCAGGCAGCACTTGACGATCGTCGGCTCCTCGCGGACGCCGGCGAGAAGCCGGGGGCACATCTCGAGTGACGGTGGGCGATCGCCGTACAGGTGCTCGTGGATCTGGCGGCTCCGCTCGCAGCCGACGAGCAGCCAGTCCGCCCGCTCCGGTCGCTCGTCGAGGAAGTGGACCGGCGCACCGAGCCCTTCGAATCCTGAGGCTCGGCAGGGGAACAGGTAGCCGCCCGGGCCAGGCGTCGTCGCGGCGGCGAGCCCCGGCAGGTCGATCCGCTCGAGCCTCGGAAGCGTCGCCGCCAGGGGAGCCACAGCGAGCACGCGCTCGACGAGGTCCCACAGCTTGGGCGGGTCTGGCGGCGCCACCTCGACGACCGTGATGGCGATCGGCGCCGGCCGCGCGATGAAGTTGACGTGCTCGTAGCGCCCGAGCAGGACGAGCGTCTCGTCCGCCGCCAGGCCGAGCTCGACGGCCTTGGCCGCCAGCTGCGACGGCAGCCCGACGTCGACGGCCCGGTCCACGACGAAGCGGGTCCGCATCGGCTGCGACAGCCACGCCGCCCGGGTGATCGGGGCGAACAGGGGCTGCCGGTCGGCGGTCTCGATGGCCGCAACGGCCACCCGATCCCGGTCATGGAAGACGACGAACTCCGTCCGTCGGTAGGCGTCGCGTCCGACGATCGTTTGAAGCCCGGCGTCCGTCAGCGGGAAGTCGGCCGGCTGGTAGCTGACACGGCGGTAGGGGAGCGGCACGAAGTTCCGGCCGCCGGTCCGGCTGTCCGGCCCGACCAGAGGCTCCTCGTCGAGCACGCCCTCAGCGGCCATCGGGCGAAGCTCCGGCTGGCGTCGCCCATCGCCGCCACGCTCGGCCCGCCAGCCGCACGCCTCCGAGCAGGTCCGCCCCAGATGTCGCGCCGATCGCGAGCAAGCCCGACAGGTCGGGCGGGAACGTCGAGCGCTGGCCGAGCAGACTCGCCAGCAGACCGGCCAGCGGCGCCGCCACGTGGCCGTGCTCCGCGGCGGCCAGGAGCTGGCCGGCGAGACGGGTCGTCCGGGGCACGGCTGCCTCCCGGATGGCCGCTCGCAGCGGGGCCCCGCCGGGCCAGCGGCCGGCGACGTCGGCCCACGACCGGAAGGCGAGCACGCCGGCGAGCCCGTCGTCGCCCGAGGGGGTCAGCCCCGGACCGAGCCCCGCGATCCGAGCGGCCGCCGCCGCCGCCGTTCCCGCGTCGCCACGGGCCACGGCGATCTCCAGCTGATCGCGGTCGGTCGCCGGGATGACGGCGCGGAAGCCGCGATCCGGGTCGGCGATCCGGTCGGCGATCGTGTCGAGGACGCGGAGTCGCCGATCCAGCTCCTGGCCGTCGACGGCCTCTGCGGCGGCGACGGGCTCCGCCCTCCAGCGGGCGGCGGTCGAGCGCTCGAGACGCGGCGGCCGGTCGAGCAGTCGCAGGTCGGGCGGCGCCGATCGGGCGAGACGGACCGTGTACGGTCCGTCCGCGACGTCGTTCCGGACGACGGAGAGCATCGCGCCGTCGGTCGTCCTGCCGATCACGACGGCCCGCTCGAAGCGAGCCACAAGCGTCCAAGGCGCGTCGGCATCCAGCAGGCGCGAGGCCTCCTGGTCAAGGCTGGCGACCTGCACGTCCATCGACGAATGCTACCATCGGGCCATGCCCCAGACTGGCGCGGTCCACTCCCTCCCGCCGGTCTCGGAGTTGGTCGCCCGCCTCCGCGCGGCGCCCGCCTGGCAGCGCAAGCGGGACCTGCAGCTGTTGTCGCAGGGCACCCTCCGGCTGCCGGACGACGTAGGCGACGACGCGGTCGCGCTGCCTGACGGCGACGGCTACCTGCTGCTGGCTGCGGAGGTCATGTGGCCGCCGTTCGTCGCGGTCGAACCGGAGCTGGCCGGTCGCAGCGCGGTGCTCGCCAACGCCAACGACATTTACGCGATGGGCGGCCGGCCGATCGCTCTCCTCGACACGCTGCTCGCGCCCGGGATCGCGGAGGCCGGCGCGGTGATGCGCGGGATCGCGGCGGGCGCCGTCCGCTACGGCGTGCCGGTCCTCGGCGGACATCTCACGCTCGAGGCCGAGGTGACCTCGGTGGCGGCGTTCATCGTGGGCCGGGCGCGCCGCCTCCTGTCCGGCCGCGCCGCGACGGCGGGCGACGTGCTGCTCCTCCTGACCGCCAGTGAGGGGCGGTTCCACGAGCGCTTCCCCTTCTGGGACTGCTCGCTCGACCGGAGCGACGCCGACCTGCGGCGGGACCTGGAGCTGCTGCCGGAGATCGCCGAGGCCGGTCTGTGCGACGCGGCGCGGGACGTCTCGATGCCCGGCGTCCTCGGATCGGCGCTCCAGTTCCTCGAGGGCTCCGGCGTCGGCGCCGAGATCGACCTCCGGGCCCTCCCGTACCCCGCGGACGCGCGCGGTCGCGAGGAGCTCTGGCTTCAGTCCTTCCCCAGCTATGGGTTCCTGCTGTCCGTCGAGGAATCTTGTGTCGAGGAGATCGTGGCGCGGGCGACGTCGCGCGACCGCGTCTGCGCCCCGATCGGCCGGGTGACCGCCGAGCCGCGTGTCGAGTTGATCGACGGCTCCGCGCGGGCCTGCCTGTGGGATTTCTCGGCCGAGCCGTTCTCCGGGTTCGGCCGGCCGGCTCCGTAGCCCCAGCCTCACGGGCTCGTCCTGGCGTTGCCGCCCGCGGCGTGCGACGACTGGGGACTCGTCGGCTCTCCGCTCCAGGCGGGACGCATCAGCTGGTGCGGGATCCCGGCGAAGACGCCCGGATCGCCGACCTTCCGCCAGCCGAGGTGCTCGAAGAAGCGGACGATGGGGAGCTGGATGTGGCCGAGGAAGACCCGGACGCGGCGCTCCCTGACGAGCTCCTCCGCCGTCCTGACCAGGGCTCGTCCCACCAGTAGGCGCGACGCCCGGTAGGCCGCGACGACCGTGAGGCGCCCGCCGAACCAGGTGCCGTCCTCGCCCGGGCAGCAGCGGACGACGCCGACGATCTCACCGGCAGGCTCGCAGATCGCCACGATATGGAGCGTCCGCGGGTCGGCGTCGACGGGCTCGACGTCGCTGCGCTCGAACAGGCCTTGCTCGTCGACGAACGTCTGCTTCCGGATCGCGTAGTACTCCGCCAGTTCCGCTCCGGAAGCGGCCGGCCGGCAGACGAGCCAGCGCTCGGGCCGGGCTCCGGTGGTCTGGGGTCGTGGCACGGTCTGGACACTCACCTGGTTGATGTCGGCCGCCTCGGGCGGTCGAGGGGAGGGGTTGCCGGGGCCCGGTGCGCCTGCGCTCGAGACCCGGCACGATGATCTCAATAGGTCAGGAAATTCAGCCCCATGGAGATCCGGATGGCTGGGACGAAGAACGTCCAGACCGCGGTGACGACGAGGATCCAGCCGAGGATCCGGGCTTCCAGCTTGCCGTAGACCGTGGCCGAGATGGCCACGAAGGCGACGGTCCAGACGATCATGATCGTCTGGAACAGAAGATCGCCGTGGAAGAACTTCTCGATGAAGAACAGCGATCCGACGGCGATCGGCAGACAGATGTTGGCGATCGGCTTCAGATCGAACCCGCCAAGTTGGCTCGCGCCGAGGGCGGTGAAGAACAGTGCGTAGAGGGTCGCCAGCGCGGCGACGGCGACGCCGTGGCCGCCGACGCTGAAGATCATGTACGCGACGTTGACGAACATCACGATGCCGGCGATCAGGCTGATCGCGCCGACGGTTTTCACGGGATGGGCGCCGCCCTCGGCGGGCTGCGCGCCCACGCCCAGGAAGAAGAGCCCGTTGGCCCAGGCCGCGAGGCCGCCGGCAACGAGCAGCAGGGTCAGGGGCAGCGGACTCTCGAGCGGAAAATTACCCACGATTGACCTCCCTCTTTCGATTCCATGATGCCGTCCCCCCAGCGGCGATGAATGATCCGGATCCGCGCGGACTGGTCTGGAAGCGCGGCACTCTCGGGGACGGGGCGCCGGCGGGCGATCGGCTCCCCGTGGACCGCCACGCCGGCGATCCCGACTACAGAACGGACAGCTGGCGGTCGGCCCGGACGGACCGCCCGGCAGCGAAGGCGGGCAACCCGCTGCAGGCGCCGCAACGGGCGCAGCCCGCCTTGGTGTCCGCGTGGTTCATGCCGCGGCGCTCGAGCATCTCGGTGACGGCCTCGTAGATGCTCGTCATGGTCTGGGGCAACGGCGCCGGCACGTCCTGCATCTCGGTGCCCAGGATGGGTCGCAGGGGAACGATGAACGGGAAGACACCGATGTCGACGAGTCGCTGCGAGCCGGCGATGATGGACTCCACGCTTTCCCCGAGGCCGACGATGATGTAGCTGCTCACCTGCCCTTCCCCGAAGAGCTCGACGGCTCGTCGGAATGCTGCGAAGTAGTAGTCGACGCTCGTCCGGGCCTTGCCGGGCAGCATCCGCTCCCGGACGGCCTGGTCGAACGCCTCCAGGTGGATGCCGATCGAATCGGCGCCGGCCGCTTTGACCTCGGCGAGGACCTCGAGGTCGTCCGGCGGCTCGAACTGGACTTCGATCGGAAGATCGACGGCCGCCTTCACGCCACGAACGCAGCGCGCCATGTAGCGGGCGCCCTTGTCGTGCTCGTTGAGCGTGCCCATCGTCATCACGAAGTGCTTCACGCCGTCGAGGCGCACCGCCGCGGCCGCCACCTCGGCCAGCTGATCGGGGGTCTTGACCGGTACGGTGGCCTTGTTCCTGAGGCTGATCCCGATGCCGCAGAACCGGCACCGGTCAGCGTCGCTGTTCCAGCGGATGCACGTCTGGACGATGGTCGTGGCGAGGACGTCCGTGCCGTGCAGAACGGCGATCTGGTTGTAGGGAACACCCTCGGCCGTCGACAGGTCATAGAAGCGCGGCCGGCGCGGAAACGCCACCGGTGCCACCGGTGCCCCGTCGCGGGTGATGACGTAGCCGCCGCCGTGCTCGCGCACGGCATACGGAGACGAGCCGACGAAGTCGGCCATCGTGGGCACCATCACGACCTGGCCGTCGACGACGAACGGCTTGTCGTCGGTCGGTCCCGCGCCGCCGCGCCGCCCCATCGTGTCGACCGGCACCTCGAGACGCGCGCCCAGCGTCTGCAGGTCAACGACGAGCCGTTCGGTGGCGGTCGCCTCGTCCACGGGGTCCTCCTCTCGGCGCGCCGATCGGACCGCCGGCGCCAGGCCGGCCCGCGCCGATCCCGTGCGGTCCTCCGCTCAGGTCGAACCTAGAGGGTCCAGGTGTTGAGCACGAGCGCGCCGGCCTTCCAGTTGTCGAGCAGGGAGTCGAGCACGTCGAGCGGGTGGAAGGGCTTGATCCCGGGGATCATGTCCTCCTCGCGGTGGCCGTAGAGCATGCCCATCGCGAACCGGCAGGCGTAAATCTTCGACCCCTCGCTCATGATGACCTTGAGTTGACCATTCACGGCCAGTGCGCCGGGGAAGCCTTCCTTGCCGACAGCCGGCCAACCGCGAGAGCCGGAGCCGAGCAGAACGCCCGGGCCGTACAGAACGATCGTCAGCTCGAAGCCCTTGCGAGCCAGTCGGGTCGATGTAAGGAGGTTCACGAGACCCACGGATCCCTCGTACGGAACCGTGTGCATCATGACCAGAGCCCGGTCACCCGGCTTCGCCTTGTGATCCGGGAATATCTTCTCTTGGATGTCGTAGAGGACATCACCTTCCTGGGGGACCGGGATCGTCACTCTATCGGCCATCGTGACCCAACCTCATAGTTCGATCTCGCTGACTCGACCCGGCGGGTCGCGGTCCAGCATCTTCGCCCGTTACGCCGATGCCGTCGATCGCAGCCCGGCTCACTTCCTGCCAGAGCTGTCGTACAGATCGGCGGCGTTCTGGTAGAAGAGCCGATGCTTCAGCTCCTCGCTGATCTCGGCGTTCTCGATCCGATAGTACTCGCTCCAAAAGTCGCTCCAAGGCGTATCGGAGGCGAACATCATGCGATCCCACGCCTCGCCGCGCTCCTGCAGCTCGTGGAGCATCCAGCGGGACCCGAACCCCGGCGACCAACTGAAGTCACCGTATACCTTGTGACCCTCGCGGACAAGGTCGAAGAACGTCGGTACGTACTTGATCGCCCCGGACACCCCGCCGCCCATGTGGACGACGTAAATCTTGATCCGCTTGCCGTACTCGCGAATGAACGTCAGCAGGTTGCTGATGTCGGAGGTGCCGCCCGGGCTCGTATGCATGTGGAAGACGAGGTTGTTCGCCTCACAGGCGTCGACGATCTCGTCCCAGTGGGCCTTCGTCTCGGCGTCCCAGTCGGTGACCGTGTACGTCCCGCCCAGAAGACACGTCGTCTTCAGCGCCTTGATGCCCTTGTCACCGGCGTGCTGGAGCGCCTCGCGGACGCGCTCCTGGTCCTTGAGCAGCGGGGAGACCCAAATCGCGCCGACGAGGCGGTCGTTGTGCTCGACCGAGTCGATCACCAGCGGGTTCAGCGAGAACGGCTGGGACGAGTCCGGGATCCCGTAGTTGGAGATCACCATCTGGCGCTCGACCCCGTGATCGTCCATGTGCTTGAGGATCGCCGCCGTATCCTTGTACTCGATGACGGTCGGGTTGACGGGTGGCAGTCCGTAGTAGGGGTAGGGCGCCATCTCGCCGATGTGACTGTGCGCGTCGAACACCGGCCGCTGAACCCTCATCTGAGGACCTCACGCTGCGGTTGACAACACCATGCGCGATGAAGTCCGCGATCGTGCTGGCGCCTGATCTTCGCGCAACCGTAACTGTGCCGGCACGATGCCGTCCAATGCATCTTCTCGATCAACAGCATTAGGATTCAGAATTGTTGGGAAGGCGCCGCGCGTTTGGGAATGCGCGGTTTGTAAGCTGACTGAGATTGTTTCGTTTCACGTCAGCGGCCTTTCGACGTAGGCTGGCTCGTACCGAGCGCCTGCCGGCGCTGCTCGACGATACGCCAGATCATCGGCGTGTGTCAACGGCAACGTGAAAGTATGTGGACGGCCAGTGAAAGTGTCACCCGCTAAGCGGCCAGTGACTTTGTCACCCTCGATCGCATGGAAACGAGGGAGACGATCACCTTGGACGCCCGAGCACAGCAGCGCGTGTACGTCCTCAACCATGTCCTGACCGGTGGACTGACAGCCGACCAGGCCGCCGCCATCCTCAAGCTGTCGATCCGCCAGGTCCGCCGCCTGCTCGGACGGTATCGCGCCGACGGATCGGCCGGCCTGGTCCACGGCAATCGTGACCGGGTGCCGGGCCACCGCATCCCGGACGCGATCCGCGACCGGGTCGTGGAGCTCGCGACGATGACCTATGCCGGAGTCAACCACACCCACCTGGCCGAGCTGCTCGCCGAACGCGAGGGGATCGAGATCGCCGAGCGGACGCTCCGGCGGATCCTCGCCGAGGCCTCGGTCCGGCCGACCCGGACCCGGCGCCCGGCGCGCCACCGGAGCCGCCGGGAGCGGATGCCGCGCGAGGGCATGCTGCTCCAGGTCGACGGCAGTCGGCATCGCTGGTTCGGGCCCGAGTTCCCGTTTGCGACCCTCGTGGGCACGATCGACGACGCGACGAGCCGGGTGACCGGTGGGACGTTCCGCGCCCAGGAGGATGCGGTCGGCTATTTCACCACCTTCGCCCAGACGGCCGAGCGCCATG
>JANOTJ010000584.1:0-2419 GCA_031416295.1 Chloroflexota bacterium | reverse complement strand
GACGCCGTCCCCGTGACCCGGAGGCGGCGTTCGCCATGGACCAGGAGGTCGAGTCGAGATGCAGACCACGTTGCCCAACCAGTCACCGCTGCCCGATACCCGCTGGCGGACGCGCGACATCGTCATCGCGGCGGTCATCGGCGTGGCGTTCGGCGTCGTGTTCTGGGCCTGGAACATTGCCTGGGAAGCCCTCACGCCGGTGTTTGCCTTCGCACCCCCGGCCAAGGACCTGCTGTACGCGGTCTGGCTGGTGCCCGCGGTGCTCGCGCCACTGATCATCCGGAAGCCCGGCGCCGCGGTGTTCGCCGAGATGGTCGCCGCCGGTGTCTCCTCGCTGCTTGGCAGTCCGTGGGGTCCCGACACCATCCTGTCCGGGTTCCTCCAGGGCGCGGCCGCGGAACTGATCTTCGCCTTCACGCTGTACCGGATCTGGTCGTTCCCGGTGCTGGCGACGGCGGCCGCCGCGAGCGCCCTGGCCGCGTGGCTGCACGACTGGGTCGTGTACTACCCGACGACGGACACGACCGTGCAACTCGTGCGCGGCGGGGCGATGGTCATCTCCGCGGTGGTCATCGTGGCCGGTGGCTCGGTTGCGCTCGTCCGGTCGCTGCGCCGGTCGGGCGTGCTCGAAGGCTTCCCGGACTGACGCCCTCATCCGTGGTCGCCGCGCCGGTCGAGCCGGTCAAGCTCGTCGCGCGCGACCTGTCCATCGCGTATGCCGGAGGCGCACGCCCGGCGCTGACCGCCGTCAGCGTCGAGGTGCCGGCGGGTGCCTGCCTGCTCGTCGTGGGGCCGTCGGGCAGCGGCAAGAGCACGTTCGGCCTCGCTGTTGCGGGTCTCGTGCCCCGCGAGATTCGGGCAGAGATGACGGGCTCGCTCACCGTGGACGGCGCGGAAACGCGCTCGATCCCGCCGGCCGTGCTGGCGGCGCGGGTCGGCATCGTCTTCCAGGATCCCGGCAGCCAGCTCGTCATGGAGCGGGTCGAGGACGAGGTCGCGTTCGGTCTTGAGAACCGTGCCTGGCCGGCCTCGGCGATGCGGACCCGGGTACCGGAAGTCATCGCGCAGGCGGGCCTCGCCGGCCTGGAGCGGCGCCGATCCAACCGGCTGTCGGGCGGGCAGCAACAGCGACTGGCCCTCGCCGGGGTGCTCGCGCCGTCGCCTGGTTGCCTTGTGCTGGATGAGCCAACGGCGAACCTTGACCCGGACGGGGCTGCGGCGCTGTTCGAACGGTTGCGGGCTCTGCGTGCGGCGCGCTCGGCGACGATCGTGCTCATCGAGCATCACGTCGACGACGCGTGGCCGCTGGCCGATCTCGTCCTGGCCCTCGATCGGGACGGGTCGCTCATCGATGTCGGAGCGCCGGAGGCCGTGCTGGCGCGGTCGCGCGAGCGGATGGCGGCCGCGGGAACGTGGCTGCCCGGCGAGATGCCGGGTGCTGCCGGCCCGCGGGTGGCCGTCCGCGCCGGGGGTACGACCGGCGCGGTCGCCAGCGAGCCCGTCGTCGTCGCGCGGGGTGTCACCTTCGGGTACGAGCGTGCGGCTCCGGTCGTGACCGGTGTCGATCTCGAGGTCAGGGCAGGGGAGCGACTCGCCCTGGTGGGCGCGAACGGGAGCGGCAAGACGACGCTCGGGCGCCTGCTTGTCGGGCTGCTGCGGCCGGATCGCGGCACGGTCCGGCTGGGCGGCGACGACCCTGCTCGACTTCCCGCCGCCCTCCTGGCCCGGCGGGCGGGATATGTGTTCCAGGATCCGGAATCGGGATTCCTGACCGACCGGGTGGTCGACGAGGTCATGCTCGGCCTATCGGACGCGGAACGGGCGGTAGCCCCGGACCTGATGGCGCTCTTGGGCCTGCCGCTGGAGGCGTTCGGGGCGCGCAATCCGTATCGATTGAGCGGCGGCGAGTCCCGTCGGCTCTCCCTCGCGTGCACCCTCGTGCGCGCGCCCGGGCTGCTTGTCCTGGATGAGCCGACCTATGGGCAGGACAGGCTCGGGTACGAGGCGCTGCTGCGGATCCTGGACGAGCACGTGGACCGGGGTGCGGCCGTTGTCGTGGCTACGCATGACCGGCGGTTCGTGGCGGACGTCGCGACCAGGGTGCTGACCGTTGTGGGCGGGCGGGTGGCGCCATGATCAGCGCCCGGGACCTCGCGCCGGCCCAGCTCGACAGCGTCCTGGGCCGGACCAGCCCGGTGCTCAAGCTCGGCATCGCGCTCGGCTGGCTGATCGGCCTCGCGACCACGAATGCGTGGGGGCCGCCGATCGTCCTCGCGGTGCTGGCTGTTGTGGCGGCGTTTGCCGTGGGACGGGTGCCCGCCGGCGACCTGGTCCGGGCGGTGGCGCCTCTGTGGCTGGCGGCCGTCGGCCTCGCGTTCTTCAACACCGTGTTCGGCCTGGCCAACGCGGACCCGGCGTT
>JANOTJ010000583.1:0-5784 GCA_031416295.1 Chloroflexota bacterium | reverse complement strand
CTCCTTGCGCAGGTCCAGCATCAGGTGCAGCAGCTCGGTCCGGATCGAGACGTCGAGCATGGAGACGGGCTCGTCGGCCACGATCAGCTGCGGCTCCATGACCAGGGCGCCGGCGATGACGACCCGCTGGCGCTGGCCGCCGGACAGCTCGTGGGGGTAGCGCATGGCATACTCCGCCGCCGGCCGCAGCCCGACCGCGTCGAGTGCCTCGTGGACGCGCCGCACCCGGTCCTCAGCCAAGCCGATGCCGTTGACGACGAGCGGTTCGGCCACGAACTCGAAGATCGACTGCTTGGGGTTGAGCGTCTCGTACGGGTCTTGAAAGATCATCTGGACCCGGCGCCGGTAGGCGCGCAACTCGGGGCCGCCACGCAAGGCGCTGACATCCAGCCCGTCGAACGTGAGCGTGCCGCCGGTCTGGCGGACGAGCTTCACGATGACCCGTCCGGTCGTGGTCTTGCCACTGCCCGACTCGCCGACGAGGCCAAGTACTTCCCCACGGACGAGGGTCAGGTCGATGCCGTCCACCGCCCGCACGACGACGGGCGGTCGGCCGAGCAGCGCATCGAGCGGGCCGCCGCGGACCGGGAAGTGGACCTCGACGCCGGACAGACGCAGGAGCTCGTCGGCCATCAGGTGCCCGCCTCGTCGTCGACGCCCACTTCAGCCGCGAGGGCCGCCTCGGGCCGGACGCCCTCCTCGGCCGCGCGGGCCTCGGCCCCGACGATCGCGCCGGCCTCGGCCCCGACGACCGCGCCGGCGCGGCCCGTGACCGGCACGCCGTCACTCCCCTCCGGGTACAGGTGGCACGCGACGCGCACCCCGTCGAACGTGGTCTCGGGCGGCACGACCTCGCGGCACACGTCCATCGCGAACGAGCAGCGCGGCGCGAATCGACAGCCGGGCGGCGGGTTGCGCAGGTCGGGCGGCGCACCTTCGATGACCTCGAGCGTCCGGCGGTCGGCATGGATGTTCGGGAAGGCCGCCAGCAGCTTCTGGGTGTACGGGTGGCGTGGCCGGCGGAAGACCACGTCGACCGGGCCTTCCTCAGCGACCCGCCCGGCATACATGACCATCACCCGGTCGCAGGTCTCGGCGATGACCGACAGGTCGTGGGTGATGAGGATGAGCGACAGGCCGAGCTCGTGGCGCAGACGCTCGAGCAGAGCCAGGATCTGGGCCTGGACCATGACATCGAGGGCGGTCGTCGGCTCGTCGCCGATGATGATCGCCGGATCGCAGGCGAGGGCCATGGCGATCATCGCGCGCTGGCGCATGCCGCCCGAGAGCTCGTGCGGGTAGGCCCGCCCGCGGGCCCGGGGGATGCCCACCAGCTCAAGCAGGTCGCCGGCGCGCTTGCGGGCAACCTTCGGTGACTCGCCGAGGCGCTCCACGATCGGTTCGGCGATCTGGTCGCGGACCCGGCGTACGGGATTGAGGGCGTTCATCGCCCCCTGGAAGACGATGCTGATCTCGCGCCAGCGGTAGCGCCGCATCTGGGCCTCGGTCCTCGACGCGAGGTCGATGCCCATCAGCTTGATGCTGCCGCCAACCACCTCGGCGTTGGCCGGCAGAATGCGCACCAGCGAGAGCGCGGTCGTCGTCTTGCCGCAGCCGGATTCGCCGGCGATGCCCAGCGCCTCGCCGTGATCGAGTCGGAACGACACCCCGTCCACGGCGTGGACCGTCGCGTCCTCGAGCCGGAAGTACGTCCGCAATCCCTCCACGACCAGCAGCGGGGCCTCCGGATCAGCGAGCTTCGGGAGCGGCCACTGGCGCCGCCCGGCCGGACGTCCCGCCGCCCCCGTCGGCCCGGCCGCCCCCGTCGGCCGCGGCGCCGTCATCGCCTGCCTCGGCGTCGCGGGTTGGAGACATCGTCGAGTGCGCCTCCGACGAGCGTGAACGCGAACACCACGAGGACGATGCAGATCCCGGGGGGCACGAAGTACCACCACGCCCCGAGCCCCGGCGCGCCGACCCCGCGAGCGGCATCAAGGAGCTGGCCCCACGACGGCTGGAACGGGTCGCCGAGGCCGACGAAGGACAGGGTCGTCTCGGTCAGGACGGCGCCGGCGAAGACCAGCACGGCATTGGCCACGATGAGGTTGACCACGTTGGGCAGGATGTGTCGGCGCATGATGTGACCGCTGCCGGCGCCGATGACTCGCGCCCGGTCCACGAACGCCCGCTCCTTGAGCGAGAGTGTCTCGCTGCGGATGATCCGGGCCGTGGACGACCACGATGTGATGCCGATGACGACCACGATGACCAGCAGGCCCAGGCGGATGCCGAAGACCTCGGCGGAGCCCGTGCCGAGCACGTCCCGGATGAGCGAGGTCAGGATGATCGCCAGCACGAACGTCGGGATCACCAGGAAGAAGTCGGCGATGCGCATGAAGACGGCATCGATCCGCCCTCCGATGAAGCCCGCCACGATGCCCACGACGACCCCGAAGACGACCGTGACCACGGTCGCCAGCATGCCGATGACCATCGAGATGCGGGTGGCGTGGACGACCAGGTTCCACATGCTCCGTCCGAGCTCGTCCGTGCCCAGGGGGAAGCCGTCGATCGGCGGCGACAGGCGCGGTCCGGTGGCCGTGATGGCCGTCTCGAGGTCGCCGACCAGCAGCGACGGGATGAGCGCCCCGACCGTGAACACGAGCATGACGCCGACGCCGATGATGGCGTCGGGCCGGCGCAGGAAGCGCCGCAGGAACGCGACCGACCGACTGTCGCGTACGCCGGTCATGTCCGTACCCGCGGATCCAGGCGCGAGTAGATGAGGTCCGCGCCGAGGTTGGCCAGCACCACCGACACGGACAGCAGCAGGAATACGCCCTGCAGGACCGGGTAGTCGCGGGCGCCCAGCGCCTCCACCGTGAGCGTCCCGAGGCCCGGCCAGTTGAAGACGACCTCGACCGTGATCGCGCCGGCCACCACGTAGCCGAGGTTGATGGCGATGAGCGTGACCGTCGGCAGCATCGCGTTGGGGATGGCGTGGTGGCGCAGGATGTACCAGCCGGTCAGGCCCTTGGCCCGGGCGGTCGTCACGTAGTCTTCCGACAGCGTCTCGATGACCGACGAGCGCATGACGATGGCGTACTGCCCGACGAGGCCCAGGGCGACCGTCGTGACCGGCAGGACCAGGTGCGCCCCGAGGTCCAGGAACCGGTCCCAGATCGAGGCATAAGACGCCCCCGACGTCATCATCCCGAAGGTCGGGAAGATACCCAGACCCGTGGCGAAGACCAGCAGCAGGGCCATGCCCAGCAGGAAGTACGGCGTGGAGTACAGGATCAAGCTCAGGCCGTTGCCCAGGTAGTCGATCGGGCCGCCCCGTCGCCAGCCGCTGTACGCGCCGAGGGTCAGCCCGATGACGATGGCGATGGCCTCGCCGAGGCCGAACAGGATGAGCGTGGGCCCGAGGCGCTGGGCGAGCACCTCGGCCACTGTCTGGCCCCGGGCCACGAACGAGAAGCCGAGGTCGCCCTGGAGCGTCGCCCCGACGTAGGCCACCAGCTGGTCCGGGATGAGCGGCTTGTCTAGGCCCCACTGCTCGCGCTTGGCCGCCAGCAGCTCGGGCGTGACGTTGGGATTGCGGAAGAGGACCCGCTCTGGTGAGCCCGGCATCGCCCGGAACAGGAAGAAGTTGAGGAGGACGATCATCAGGATCGTCAGCGCAGCCGCGCTCAGGCGGCGGGCGAGGTACCTCATCGCCGCTCACCGCGACGCTGCCGGGGGGCGGCCGGGGGAGCCTCGGTGCGCCCTCCGACCATCACCCGCACGTGAACGGCGTCAGGTCCCGGACCTGCCTACTCGTCGTCGTCGGCCGAGCCGCGCCGACGGACCAGCACGAGGCCAACGACGATCAGCCCGATGACCACGACCGCGCCGACCAGGATCGGCGTCGAGTCCGTGGCGCCGCTCCCCGATCCGCCGCCCGCCGACGGGGCGGGCGTGGCCGGTGCCGGGCTCGAGCCATCGCTCGGGGCCACCGTCGGCTCGGGCGTGGCGGCGGCCACGAGCTTGAGCTTGGTGTAGCCGATGGGGCCGTACCCGAAGAGCGGCGTGCCGCTGTCCGGCGGCTGGTTGGTCCAGCCCGTGAACCGGTCGGTGCGGTAGGCGTGCAGCTCCGAATCGTAGTAGATGACGTGGTACGGCGCGTCGCGGTAGAAGATCGCCTGCATCTCCGTGATGTAGTCCTTGCGCTCCTCCGGGTTCACCGTCCGCTGCTGGAGCTCGAAGAGCTCGTCGTAGCGCGCGTCCGAGTAGAAGCTGTCGTTGAGGCCGCCGAGCTGGCCCGAGGTGAAGAACGAGAGCAGCGACATCGGATCCGGGTCGCCGACCCAGCCCCACATGTAGAAGTCCCAGTTCGCCTCGCCGTCGGGCGGGCCCAGGAGATCGTCGAGGAGCTTGCCGTCCTCGGTCACGGCGGCGTCCACGCCGATGCCGAGTTCGTCGAACCAGCCCCCGATGAACTGGGCGTTGGTCGCGTTCTCGGGCTCGGACGCCGGCCAGGTCAGGCGCAGCACGATGGCCTGCCCGTCCTTGTCGAGGCGACGGCCGTCGGCATCGAGGGCGTAGCCCGCCGCATCGAGCCGGCGCCTGGCCTCCTCGATGTCGAAGGTCCGCGGCGTGGCCGGCGGGACGTGCCAGTCGGCGTGGTAGGGCGGGACGTTGGTGCTGCCGGCGACGCCATGGCCGGCCAGGGTCGCGTCCACCAGGCGGTCGCGGTCGAGGGCGTAGCCCAGGGCATCGCGGAAGGCGACATCGGTCAGCGCCGAGGTCGAGCCGCCGTAGCCCTCGTTGTTGCCCTGCGTGTTGAAGGAGAGGTACGTGTAGCCGTTGGAGAAGCCCTCGACCGTGGCGACGTCCTCGACCGTGGCCAGCGCGTCGAACTGGTCGGCGCCGACACCGCGGACGTAGTCGAGCTCCCCGGAGCGCAGGGCCTGGACCATGGTGTCCGAGTCGTCGAAGGTCTGGATGATGATCTCGTCGACATCACCCTGCTCGCCCCAGTACGACTCGTTGCGGGCGAAGCGGATGAAGTTGCCGGGCTCCCACTCGATGGCGGTGTACGGGCCGGTACCGACGACCGGTGGCTCGTTCTTGAAGAAGCCCTCGGCCTCGGCGTTTCCGATCTGGTCGAGGCTGTAGGCCCCCCAGATGTGCTCGGGCAGGATCGGGATGTAGGCTTGGGTGAGCAGCGTCGTCGGGAACTCGGTGGTCGCGACCAAGGTCAGCGGATCGGTGCACTCGACCGCCGAGAGGCCGGCGTTGGTGAGGTACGGCTCGAGGTAGTAGCTGCCCAGGCCGCCGGCCTCGGACGCGACCGCGTCGAGCACCAGCTGGTAGGTCCAACGGGCGTCCTCGCAGGTCGCGGGCTCGCCGTCCGACCAGGTCATGTCGGCCCGGATCTTGAAGGTATGGGTCATGCCGTCGGCCGAGGACGACCACGACTCGGCGAAGCCTGGCGCGGGCTGGAGGTCCTGGCCGAAGCCGACGAGCAGGTCGTAGTTGAGGGTGAAGACCTCGTAGTCCACGACCAGGATGGAATGCCAGGGACTGAGGACCTGGACGTCCTGGTCCGTGCCGGCCCGCAGGACCTCGACGGTCTGGGCCGTGGCCGGGGCGACGCCGGGGATGAGCAGGGCGCTGACCAGGCCGGCCGCCGCAAGCGTGCGACCCAGCCGGGCGCGCAACGGTGATCGCATCGATACCTCCTCGAGCAGGCCCCGGGTGATCGACCCTGAGCCGCAGAACGGTCCCCCGCGCAGCGGT
>JANOTJ010000582.1:0-5720 GCA_031416295.1 Chloroflexota bacterium | reverse complement strand
CTCCTTGCGCAGGTCCAGCATCAGGTGCAGCAGCTCGGTCCGGATCGAGACGTCGAGCATGGAGACGGGCTCGTCGGCCACGATCAGCTGCGGCTCCATGACCAGGGCGCCGGCGATGACGACCCGCTGGCGCTGGCCGCCCGACAGCTCGTGGGGGTAGCGCATGGCGTAGTGGGCCGGGAGTCCGGCAGACTGGAGCGCCGCGCGGACGCGTGCCTCCCGATCGGCCGACCGAGGAGCGAGCCCGTTCACCTCCAGGGGTTCGGCGACGGAATCGTGGATCGTCTGCTTGGGGTTGAGGGACTCATACGGGTCCTGGAAGATGAACTGGACGCGGCGGCGGTACTCGCGCAACGCGCGTGTGCCCCACAGATCGGACACATCCTGTCCAGCAAAGGTGAGCGTGCCCGCCGTCTGACGGGTGAGCTTGACGATCACCCGGCCCGTCGTCGTCTTGCCTGAGCCCGATTCGCCGACGAGCGCCAGCACCTCGCCTTGGTGCAGCGTGAAATCGATCCCATCCACGGCTCTGATCACGAACCGAGGCACGCGGCGCAGGAAGTCGACGGTCCCGATCCGGACCGGGAAATGGACCTCGAGACCCTCGGCGCGCAGGATCTCCGTCATCCGGGCCCCCGCCGCGCGGCGACATCGGCCGCGCTGATCAGGTTGCCGCCGTCGCGACCCGCGGGGTACAGATGACAGGCGACGCGAACACCGTCCGGGAAGATCACCTCCGGCGGCACGATGTCCTTGCACACGTCCATGACCGCCGGGCAACGCGGGTGGAACCGACAACCGGACGGAGGATCGCGCAGGTCGGGCGGCAGTCCGGGGATCGTCTCGAGGGTCCGCCGATCTGCCTGGATGTTCGGGAATGCCCCAAGGAGTTTGGTCGTGTACGGGTGACGCGGAGCCGTGAAGATGCGCTTGACCGGCCCCTCCTCAGCCACCTTGCCAGCGTACATGATCAGGGTCCGATCACAGGTGTCCGCGATGACCGAAAGATCGTGGGTGATGAGGATCAGCGACAGGCCGAGCTCCTGGCGGAGCCGCTCGAGCAGTTGCAGGATCTGGGCCTGGATCATCACATCGAGGGCGGTCGTTGGCTCGTCGCCCACGACGATGGCGGGATCACAGGCAAGCGCCATCGCGATCATCGCGCGCTGGCGCATGCCGCCCGACAGTTCGTGCGGATACGCGCCAGCACGCTTGCGCGGGATGCCTACAAGCTCGAGTAGTTCGCCGGCGCGCTTGCGGGCCCGATCCCGCGGCTCGCCGAGCCGGACCTCGATCGGCTCGGCGATCTGATCACCCACGGTTCGGACCGGGTTGAGCGCGTTCATCGCTCCCTGGAAGACGATGCTGACTTCACGCCAGCGGTAGCGCCGCAGCTGGTCCTCGGTCTTGGGCACGAGGTCGATGCCGAAGAGCTTGATGCTGCTGCCCTTCCGGATCCTCGCGTTCGGCGGCAGCAGTCGCATGAGGGACAGCGCCGTGGTGGTCTTGCCGCAGCCCGACTCACCGGCGATCCCCAGGGCCTCGCCGTCGTTGAGTCGAAAGCTCACGCCATCCACCGCCTTGACCCATCCGTCGCTCATCTTGAAATGCGTCCGGAGCTCCTCGACCACGAGCAGCGGCGCCGACGGGTCGGCCAGTCGGGGGAGCGGCCACTGTCGTCGGCCGCGCGTCGCGGCGACACTCGATGGGCTGTCGTCCAGGGCGCCGGTCATCGATGCGTCCCCGACTTCGGATTGAGGATGTCATCGAGAGCGTTACCGACCAACGTGAACGACAGCACGACGAGCACGACACACACGGCGGGCGGAGCGATGTACCACCACGCCCCAAGCCCAGGCGCTCCTGCACCCTGCGCAGAGTCCAGGATCTGGCCCCATGACGGGGCGAACGGGTCGCCCAGGCCGATGAACGAGAGGCTGGTCTCGGTGAACACCGCGGTGGCGAACGTGATCACGGACTGGGCGACGATGAGGTTCACGACGTTCGGGAAAACGTGGCGCCGCATGATGTGCCCAGGCCCGCTTCCGATCACCCGGGCCCGGTCCACGAACATCCGCTCGCGGATCGACAGCGTCTGCGACCGAATGATCCGAGCCGTGGTCGCCCACGAGGTGACCCCGATCACGACGACGATGACAAGCAACGTCGCCCGCAGCCCGAATATGGACGCCTCGACCCCGATGATGTCGAGGATGACTGGCGCAAGGATGATGGCCAGCACGAAGGTCGGCAGGACGAGGAAGAAGTCGGTCAATCGCATCAGGACACTGTCTACGCGACCGCCGACGAACCCGGAGACGACCCCGATGACGGCCCCGACCAGGATCGTGATCGCCGTCGCGAGGAGTCCGATCGACATCGAGATGCGAGCCCCGTGAACGGTCATGTTGAGGATGTCGCGGCCAAGTTCATCAGTGCCCAGGATGTGGACACCCGACGGCCCCTCGAGCGCCCGACCGGTCGCCGACGTGACACTCTGCAGCGGGCCGACGAACAGTTGCGGCGCGATGGCGAGCATCGCGAAGAGGACCAGGATCACCAGTCCGATGACGCCATCCGACCGGCTCGCGTACAGGCGGGCGAATCTCCGCGCGCCCTGCATCCGGAGGCGCCAGCGCTCCGCACGCAGGCTCGAGGCGCCAAACGCTGGCCGCGGGGTGGGCCCGGGCGCAGGCGCGCTCACGACCGCACCCTTGGATCGAGCAGACCGTAGATCAGGTCGGCGACGAGATTCGCGATGACCACCGTGATCGAGAGCAGCAGGAAGACCCCCTGGAGGACCGGGTAATCGCGTGAGCTCAACGCGTCGACTGACAGCGTGCCGAGTCCGGGCCAGTTGAAGACGACCTCCGCCGTGATCGCCCCCGCGACCACATACCCGAGATTGATGGCGATGATCGTCACCATCGGCAGCAACGCGTTGGGAAATGCGTGATCGCGCAGGATCCGGGCGTCCTTCAGACCCTTCGCCCGAGCGGTCGTGATGTAGTCCTCCGACCGGGTCTCGATGATCGACGAACGCATGATGATCGAGTACCCACCGATAAGTCCGAGCGACACGGTCGTGAGGGGCAGGACAAGGTGGGCACCAAAGTCGGCGAGGCGGTCAACGAACGACGGGTAGGTCGCGCCGACGGTCAGCATGCCCGACGTCGGGAACCAGCCCAAACCTGCCGCGAAGATCATGATCAACGGCAGCCCGATCACGAAGTACGGCATCGAATACAGGATCAGGCTCAAGCCGCTCCCGATGCGGTCACCCAGGCTGCCGCGTTTCCACCCGGCGTACGATCCGATGGTCAGGCCCACGATGATCGAGATGAACTCCCCCAGGCCGATCAACATGATCGTCGGCCAGAACCGCTGTCCGATCACGTCAGTGACCGGCGTGCCGCGGAAGAAGAAGGAGTACCCGAGGTCGCCCTTGAGGGTCGCCTGGACGTACCCGACGAGCTGGTCCGGGATGAGTGGCTTGTCGAGGCCCCATTGGGCCCGAACTTCGTCGATCTTCTCCTGCGTGAGGTACTGATTGCGGAGCAGCACGCGTTCGGGTGATCCAGGCATCATCCGGAACAGGATGAAGTTCAGCAGGATGATCGCGATGACCGTGACCAACGCCTGGGCGAGCTTTCGCCCGAGATACCCTCCGCTCATCTAGGCACGATCTACGCGATGCGATGGGGCGCCGAGCGGTTGCGGCTCACTCGTCGTCGTCCTCCGGACCGCTCCTCGCCCGTCGCCGGTTCAGGCCCAGACCCACCGCGATGAGTGCCACGACCACGACGATGCCGATGAGGATCGGCGCCGTGGAGCTGGTTGCCGTCCCGTCGCCGTCGCCAGGGCTTGGCGCCGGAGTGGGAGCCGCGGATGGGGCATCGGACGATCCCGACGAGGCCCCCGCCGAGGCCGACGGCGCCGGCGACGGGACGGCGGCGGCGTCGGTCAACTTGGTGTACTGCAACGTGCTGTAGGTGAAGAACGGCACACCGTTCGCTTCCGGCTGGTTCGTCCACCCGGCGAATCGATCCGTCCGATACGCGTCGGTATTCGCATCGTAGTAGAGGATGTCGTAGACGGCCTGATCGTAGATGAGGTTCTGCATCTCGGCTAGGATCGCCTTGCGTGCCTCCGCCGTTGGGGCCGCCAGTTGATCGTCGTACATCTGGTCGTAGGCGGAATTGCAATACTGGCTGTCCGACGAGCTGCCGATGGCCTCGCACTTGAAGATCTGGAGCAGGCCGTTCGGGTCGATCCCGCCACTCCATCCCCACAGCTCGATGTCGTAGTCGGCGGTATATCCCTCGCCGGCCTCTGGCGGATAGATGATCTCGCCGAGGGCGGCGGAGCTCAGGACCTGGGTCGACACCTTGACACCCAGTTCGCCGTACCAGTCGGCAACGAACTTGGCTGCCTTCGGATAGTTGTCATCCGAATCGGGCATGAGCATCCGCAGATTGATCGGCTTGCCTTCCTTGTCCAGTCGCTGACCACTCGCATCGAGCGGATACCCGGCCGCTTCGAGCTTCTGCTTGGCGAGGTCGAGGTCGAACGTGCGCGGGTTCGTCGGCTCGACGTGCCACTGGGTCAGGACCGGCGGCACGATCGTCGTGCCGACGTCGCCATAGCCACCGAGGATACGATCCACCAACACCTCGTGATCGATGGCGTAGCCGAGGGCGTCCCGGAAAGCCGGGTCGAGCAGGGCCTTGGTCGAGGGGCCACCACCTTCGATCGTCTTGCCCGAATCGGCCCCGTACCCGTTGAATGCGAGCTGTGTCCAGCCGTTGGCACTACCGACGATCGTCGTGATGTCCGGCTCGGTCTTGAGCGCGTTGAGCTGTTCGGCGTTGGCCCCACGCGCATAGTCCAGCTCGGCGGCCTTGAGCGCCTGGACCATCGTGTCCGCCGTCTTGTAGACGATGAGGGCGACCTCATCCTGGAATCCCTGCGTACCCCAGTAGTGGGTGTTCCGTTGCAGGCGGATGAACTGGCCGGTCTGCCACTCCACGGCCTGATAGGGACCCGTTCCGACGAGTGGCGGTTCGAACCTGGCCTCGCCGATCGTCTCGTAGGTCTCCTTGCCCCAGATGTGCTTGGGGATGATCGGGATGGCGATCTGGAGCACCCGATCGGAGGCGTCATCGGTCGTCACGACGATGGTGGAGGCATCCGGGCAATCCACAGCTGTGACACCGGCGTCGGACATCGTCGGCTCGAGGTAGCCGGCGCCGAGCGAGGTCTCGTTGGCCAGCGCGTCCACTCCGAGCTGCCACGAAAAGCACGCGTCAGCGGACGTGGCCGGCGTGCCATCCGACCATTTCATCCCGTCACGGATGTGGAACGACCAGGACTTGCCGTCCGCCGCGCGCTCCCAGCTGTCAGCGTAGCCAGGAACCGGCTCGAGGTTGGGACCCGAATCGACCATATAGTTGTAGGCGAGACCGAAGGCCTCGTACCCGACGACCAGCAGCGTCGCGAACGGGTTGAGTGAATCGAGATCCTGGGTCGTCCCCACGCGTAGCACGACGGAGGTCTGAGCGGTGGCCGGCGCGGCGGCCGGGATGAGCAGGGCGCTGACCAGGCCGGCCGCCGCAAGCGTGCGACCCAGCCGGGCGCGCAACGGTGATCGCATCGATACCTCCTCGAGCAGGCCCCGGGTGATCGACCCTGAGCCGCAGAACGGTCCCCCGCGCAGCGGT
>JANOTJ010000581.1:0-4946 GCA_031416295.1 Chloroflexota bacterium | reverse complement strand
GAGACCTCACGTTCGTACTCATGCTTGGCGTCGAGCATCGCGACCTTGAACACGACCGGCTTGATGAGCATCCGGAAGCGCTCGACCCCGGTCTCCGCCGCGGTCATGATGTCGAGATCGCCGAACCCGAAGATGCGCCCGAAGATCGATTGGGTCAGCTGCGCGTCGTTGATCTTCTCCAGCGAGCTGTCGGTGGACGTCTTGTTGAGGACACCGGACACCTGCATCACCCGCCGGTTGGTGATCACGTACTCCTGGTTCAGGTAGCGCAGGATCGTCCAGCCGAGGTTCGCGAGTCCGGCCAGGAAGAGGACGATGACGGCGATGTTCAGGATGGATTTGATGGTCTCCGCGAAGCCGGTGCCGGTCATGCCGCTGGTCAGGATCGCCAGGACGACTGCGGCGATGACGGCCAGGATCGTGTAGCGGGCCTCCCAGACGAAGACGAACCAGTGCTGCTTCTCGCGGTGGATGATCCGTTCCCCGGTCGAGAGCAGTCCGTCGGCGTAGCCCATGTCGTCGCGTCCTCCAGTGTCAGGCTCGGGGGTGGGCTCGCCGGTAGACGTCCCGGATCCGCTCGCCCGTCAGATGCGTATACAGCTGCGTGGTGGAGATACTCGCATGCCCGAGCAACTCCTGGACGACCCGCAGGTCCGCCCCGCCCTCGAGCAGGTGGGTCGCGAAGGAGTGACGCAGCGTGTGCGGGCTCACACGGGCCGACAGACCGGCACGTTGCGCTGCCCCACGGACCGCCGTCCAGGCCTGCTGCCGGGCCAACCGTCCACCCCTCGGGCCGAGGAACAGTGGCCCGCCCCGGATCGGCGCCACGTGGCCGACCGCCAGGAGCGACGGGCGGACCTCCTCGATCCAGACGGCCAGCGCATCCAGGGCGATCTCGCCGATGGGCACGAGCCGCTCCTTGTCGCCCTTGCCGATGACCCGCGCGAAGCCGCCGTCCATGGACAGATGTTCGCGATCGAGCCCGGTGGCCTCGCTGACCCGTAGACCCCCGGCGTAGAGCAGCTCCAGGAGTGCCCGATCGCGGACCCCTGTGACCGACAGCGACGACGCCTCGAGCAGGCGTGCGACCTCGTCGACGGCCAGCGTGTCCGGCAATCGGCGGGACTGGCGGGGCAGGTCCAGGTGGGCGCCCACGTCCGTGCCGATGAGGCCCTCGCCGAACGCGAATCGATAGAACCCCTTGAGCGCCGCAGCCCGTCGTCGCAGGCTGGTCGGGGCGAGGCCAGGGTCACTTTGGCGGCCCCGGCGGGTCCGAGCGGCGAGGTAGCCCACGACCACGTCAGGCGAGTCCGCCCAGCCCCGGGCCGCTCCCCGCGATGCCCCGAAGTCCGAGAGGTCGCCGCGATACGCGCGGATGGACGCCTGGGCGAGCCCGCGCTCCACGTCGAGGTAGTCCAGGTACTGCTCGATGGCGCGGTCGAGCGAGGGGCGGGTCACCGGTGTCAGTCGCTGTGCCCCGAGGCGACCGGCTGCCCGCGCCACGCCTCGGCCCGATCGAGGAGCTCCCGCGCGGAGGCCAGCGACGCCGCGTCGCCAGGGCCACCACCGAGCATCGCCGCGAGCTCGACCATCCGGCCTTCATGATCGAGCCGTTCCACGACGGTCACGGTGCGCCCGTCGCGTTCACGCTTGGCGATCCGGAAATGCGTGTCCGCATGCGCCGCGATCTGGGGCAGATGGGTCACACACAGGACCTGGTGCCGGCGCGCCAGGCCCCACAGGCTGCGTCCGATCGGGTCGGCCGTCCGCCCGCCGATGCCCGCATCGATCTCATCGAAGACGAGCGTCGGCGTCTGGTCCGCCTCTGCCAGCACGCGCTTGATGGCCAGGGCCACCCGCGACAGCTCGCCGCCCGAGGCGATGCGGGCCAGGGGCCGAGCCGGCTCACCGGCGTTCGGCCGGAACTGGAAGACCACGACATCGACGCCGGTCGCATCGAAGGCGAGCGCGTCGCCATCGAGTTCGACGGCCGGTTCGCCGGCCCCCGCGGGACGACGTCCGAGGCTGACCTCGAAGACGTCCGGACCGAAGCCCAGTTCCGAGAGGGCCGCACCGACCGCATCCGAGAGCACCCCCGCGGTCTCGGCCCGGGCGCCGGACAGGATCGCAGCGGCCGCGGCCAGGGTGACCAGCAAGGCGGCGTCCGCCGCCTGGCGCCGGGCGCGTTCCTGGTCGAGGCCGCGCAACCGTTCCGCCTCGATCGTGGCGCGCTCGCCGTGGGCGACGACCTCGGTCTCGTCGTCGCCGTAGCGACGCACGAGCCCGTGGATGACGCCAAGGCGGTCATCGAGCTCGGCGATGGCCGCCGGATCGTGATCGATGCCCTCGGCGAGGCTGCGTGCCTCGTCGGCGATGTCCGCAAGTTCCGCCTCGAGGCCGGCCAGACGATCGACCAGGGGCTCGAAGCGCGGGTCGAGGCGGGCCAGGCCGCGTGCCTCGTGCATGGCCAGGGCCGTGGCGTCCCGGGCGCCGGCGCCGTCGGCGGTCAGCGCGTCGCGGAGCGTCGCCGCGCCCCGGGCGATCGCCTCGCCATGCTGGGCCGCGACCAGTCGCGCTCGGATCTGGTCGGCTTCACCAGGTCGCAGGCGGGCCGCGGCGATCTCGGCGGCCTCGTGTTCCAGCAGGTCCAGCCGTCGGGCCACCTCCCGTGGCTCGAGCGCCGCGGCGTCCAGCGCGGTCCGGTTCTCACGCCAGGTCCGGACCGCCTCGGCGACCGCTGCGCGCCGATCCGCGTGCCCACCGAAGCCGTCCAGCAGGTCGCGTTGCCAGCGCTCGTCGAGGAGGCGACCCTGGTCGTGCTGGCCGTGGATCTCGACCAGGGACCCCACCTCGTCGGCGAGCCGGGCAGCTGTGACGGCCACGTCGTCGAGTCGGGCCGTGGAGCGGCCACTCAGCGACACCTCCCGGGCGGCGATGAGCGGCTCCGGGACCCGATCGAAGAGCGCCTCCACGCGCGCGGCATCGGCCCCGTGACGGACCAGGGACGTGTCCGCGCGCGCACCGAGGGCCAGACCGAGGGCGTCGATGAGCAGGCTCTTGCCGGCGCCGGTCTCGCCGGTGATGACGTTCAGCCCGGCATCGAAAGCCAGCCGCAACCGGTCGATCAGCGCGAGATCCGTGACGGTCAGCTCGACCAGCCGCCCGGGCCTCGCAGCGGGCTCCCTGTCGGAGGGCTGGCCGATCACGAGGGCAGCAGCGCCACCTTGTGGCGCAGGAGGTCCCAGAACGGTTGGGCGCCATGCGGTTCGACGAGCCGGATCGGGCGCTCCAGTGCGCGCACCTCCACGACATCGCCGACCGCGATCGGCAAGTCCTCCCGGCCATCCACCGAGACGAGCGCCTCGTGCGCGTCCACGACCGTACAGCGCACGACCTGGAGCGGACTGACGACCACGGACCGGATCGCCGAGAGGTATGCCGCGATCGGTGTGACCACGAGGTTGCGACTCACCGGATCGAGGATCGGGCCACCGGCGCTGAAGCTGTAGCCAGTCGAGCCCGTCGGGCTGGATACGACCAGGCCGTCGGCGATGAACGTGGCCAGGTGCGTGCCATCGATGGCCACGTCGAGTCGGCACACGCGGGCCAGCGCGCCGCGCGCGATGACGATGTCGTTGAGGGCGATATGCCGATCGGCTGCGGCATCCCGAATCACGCCGCCGCGCAGGATCCGGCCCTCGATGATCATCCGCTCGTCGATGGTGTACTCACCGGCGACGATGGCCGCCAGGACGGACTCGAGCTCGCTGGCTTCGGCCTTGGACAGGAACCCGACCTTGCCGAGGTTGATGCCCAGCAAGGGGACGTCGATCTCCGCGACGGCCCGGGCCGCTCGCAGGAACGTGCCGTCACCACCGAGCACCACCAGCGCGTCCGTGGTCGGCAGCTCGGCCCGCAGTCGATCGAGGTCGCTCGACTGGGCCTGCCACTCATCGATCCCGCGGACCTGGCACCAGCCGGATGCGCGGGCACTCAACTCGATGGCGGCCTCGTTCGTCGGGTTGTAGGCAAAGCCGATGCGGCGCACGGTCGCGGCGGTCATGGCGTCGTCACGGGTCCGGCCAGGGGTGCCGTCGCCTCGGCGATGCGCTCGTCGATCTCGGCGCAACTCGGCCCGGCCGCCAGGTGGACGAGGAACTCGCGGTTACCCTCCGGTCCGAGGATGGGCGAGGCGATGACCGCGCGCGTGCCCAGGCGATCACCACCGGCCGCCGCGACCACGGCCGCCAGGACCTCGCGATGGATCGCCGGGTCGCGGACCACGCCCTTGTCCGTGCGTCCCTTGCCCGCCTCGAACTGGGGCTTCACGAGCGCGACGATCGGCGCGGACCGGGTCAGGGTGGTCCGGATCGCGGGCAGCACCATGGCCAGCGAGATGAACGAGACATCGATGACCGCGAGGTCGACCGGTTCGGGGAGGCTGGTCGCCGTCAGCGTCCGCGCGTTGGTCCGCTCCATGCTCACGACGCGCGAGTCCTGGCGGAGGGATTCGGCGAGCTGCCCACGACCGACGTCGAGGGCGTACACGCGCCGAGCGCCGCGCTGGAGCAGGACGTCCGTGAAACCGCCCGTCGAGGCGCCGACATCGAGGCAGGTCCAGCCGCTCGGGTCGATACCGAAGGCGTCGAGCGCCGCCGCGAGCTTGTGCCCGCCACGACTGACGTACGGCTCGGGCGCATCGAGGGTGACGGTCGTCTCGGCATCCAGCTGGTCGCCGGGCTTGCGGTCGCGTCGCGCCGCGTCGCCGTCGCCGACTCGGACCTTGCCGGCCAGGACCATCGCCTGCGCCCGGCTGCGCGACTCCACGAGCCCCCGATCGACGAGCAACTGATCGAGACGCACGCGCTTCGGCCGCCCCAGGGGGCGCTCGCCGGTATCGTGGTCTGCAACGCGTGACGACCTCACCTGCCTATCGTGGCACAGGC
>JANOTJ010000580.1:0-2948 GCA_031416295.1 Chloroflexota bacterium | reverse complement strand
CCCCCCCCCCCCCCCCCCCCCCCCCCCCCCCCCCCCCCCCCCCCCCCCCCCCCCCCCCGCGCGGCAGCGGAGTGGATCGTCGAGGGGCATCCGACGATGGACCTGGCGGAGGTCGATATCGTGCGGATGGAGCGCTGGATGGACGGGCGGGCGTTCCTGCGGGAGCGGACCGTGGAGTCGCTGGGTGGGCTGTACGAGCTGCACTGGCCGGGGAAGCAGCCGCGGACGGCGAGGGGCGTGCGGCGGGTGCCGCTGTATGAGGCGTTCCGGGCGGCGGGCGCGGCGTTCGGGCAGGCGGCCGGCTGGGAGCGCGCGAACTGGTTCGAGCCCGGGGTCGTGGACCCGGCGATCACCTACGACTTCGAGGGACCGTCGTGGTTCCCGGCGGTTCGCGAGGAGATCCAGGCGACGCGCGAGGCCGTCGCCCTCTACGACCTCTCGACGTATGCCAAATTCGTGGTGGCCGGGCCGGGCGCGCTGGCCGGTCTTCAGCGACTGGCCACGTCGGACCTGGATGTGCCGGTCGGGCGGATCAGCTACACGTTGCTGTGCAACGAGCGCGGCGGGATCGAGATGGACCCGACCATCACCCGCCTCGCCGACGACCGGTTCCTGGTCCTGGCCCCGACGCTGACCCAGCGGCGGACGGAGGCGTTGCTTCGACGGGGATTGCCGGCTGACGCGGTGGTGACGGATGTGACCTCGGGTTGGGCGACGCTGCACCTGGCCGGGCCGCGGTCACGGGAGCTGCTGGCACGACTGACGGATGCTGACGTCGCGGCAGCTGCGTGGCCGTTCCTGGCGGCTCGTGAGATCGACATGGGCCGAGCCCGCGGCTGGGCGTTCCGCGTCTCGTTCACGGGCGAGTTGGGCTGGGAGCTGTCCGTCCCGACGGAGTTCGTCGCCGACCTGTACGAGCACGTCGTCCGCGCCGGGGCGGACCTGGGGCTGCGACACGCCGGCGCGTTCGCGTTCGATGCGGCGCGGCTCGAGCGCGGATTCCGGTCCTTCGGCCACGACATCGGGCCGCTGGACGACCCGTTCGCGGCCGGCCTCGGCTTCGCCGTCTCCCGCCGGAAGGCGATCGACTACGTCGGGCGAGAGGCGCTGGAGCGGCTGCGGGCGGTCGCGGATGCGTCGCGCGAGCGGCGGTTGGTGTCCGTCCACGCTCCCGACGCCGTCCTGTGGCACGGCGAGTCCCTGCTCCGCGACGGCGAACGGGCGGGTCACGTGACGAGTGCCGGGATCGCCCCAACGCTGGGCGGCTCGGCGGCCCTGGCCTGGGTCCACGGCCAGGTCGAGGGGTCGTGGCAGGTCGAGGTCCGTGGCGAACCCGTCCCGTGCCGGTTCAGCTCGGATCCGTTCTACGACCCCCGAGGGACGCGCCTACGGTCCTGAATTCAACCGTTGGGCGGCGGTCCTGACGCAGGTCTCATCGCGGCTGACGAGACGGAATCCCACTGGACCGAGGACCGCTGAGATGCGCGGATCACATGCCCTCAGAACAGCGGTGCGAACCTCACGCCTATCCAATTCGTCGAACCATCCGCATCGCCATGTCGGTCAACCTCGTGGCGCGACCCAACGCATCGATTGGCCGGTGATGGTCGCGATCCGGTCGAAGTCCTGATCGAAATGGGCCACCGAAAGGCCGTGTCGCTCGGCGGTGGCTGCGATCAAGGCGTCCGGGATCGGGACGCTCCGCTGAAACCCGCTCGTGACGCCGGCGAGCTCGCGGAACACGGCACGAGCGCGGTCCCAATCGGTCGGCTCGATCGGGACGGTGGGAAAGGCGCGCAAGACCGCATCGAATCGGTCGTATTCAGCCTGGCCTCGAGCGCCACGAAGGTACTCGAGCGCGACTTGATCACAGATCGCGACCTCGTTCGCCATCACGGCCTCGCGTAGCCACCTGCCGACTTGGACATCGCGGAGGGCCAGGATCAACGCGCTCGTATCGACGAGCTCCATCAGCGTCGAGCGGGCCGCGTCGATGGCGAATCGAATCGACCCTGCCGATCCGCCGTCAGTGACTCGAGTGTCAGGTCGGGGACGAGATCCAGCAGTTGGAGACGCCGCCGAGCGTTGACGACCTCGCGAAGCGCCGCGTGGACCGTCTCATTGATCTGCTTGGTCTCCAACGCGAGAGAAGCCTCACCAAGGAGTCGCATATCAAGGTCGATTGTGGTGTGCTTGCGCATGACAGCATGATATGCATCAATGATAGCCACGCAAGCACATCGCCGTCGGCCCCGCTCAGCTGTGGCCGGGGTCCGATGAGGTGGTTCGGTCCACGCCCGCTTCGCCCGTTTCCAGGGTCGGGTGGCCACCGCTTTGGTGGCCGAAGTGGCCGCCGTCGATGGTCGGAATCCGGCCGCGAAGGCCGTCCCGCACGACTCGACGGCCGACCTCCGCGACCCGATCGGCGGTAAAGCCGAACTTCTCGAAGATCGTGCCCGCCGGCGCCGACGCCCCGAAATGGTCCAGGCCGATGATCGCGCCTTCGTCGCCGACCCAGCGGTCCCAGCCCAGGGTCACGCCGATCTCCACGCCGACGCGCCGGCGGACCGCCACCGGCAGCACGGACTCGCGATAGGCCTCGTCCTGCGCCTCGAACGCCTCCCAGCAGGGGAGGGACACGACCCGCGCCGGGATCCCGTCCGCCTCCAAGGTCGCGGCCGCCGCGAACGCCAGCTGCAGCTCCGAGCCCGTCGCGATGAGGATCAGTGCCACCGACGCCGCGCCTCCCGACGCCTCGCGCAGCACGTACCCGCCCCGCGCCACGCCCTCGCGCGCGAGCTCCGCGGTACCCGGAAGCGTCGGCAACTTCTGGCGGGTCAGTGCCAGAGCCACCGGCCCGGCTCGCCGCTCCACGGCCAGGGCCCAGGCGGCCGCGGTCTCGTTGGCGTCGCCCGGCCGGACGAACCACAGATTGGGGATCGCCCGCA
>JANOTJ010000579.1:0-14459 GCA_031416295.1 Chloroflexota bacterium | reverse complement strand
TCCGGCCGCCCACGACGCCGCCGTCGTGAAGCAGGTCCACCCGATCCTCGACGCCGGGCAGGCCGTTGGGGACCTTGCGGAAGTCGCCCCGGCCGAGTTCCTTCTGACCTTCGAAGTCGAACGGGCAGTGGTCCGTGCTGACCACCTGCAGGTCGTCCTTGACCAGGCCACTCCAGAGCTCGTCCCAGTTGTCCCTGGCTCGGAGCGGCGGCGAGCACACGAATTTCGCGCCCTCGAAGCCGTTGCCCATGTCGTCAAGGGACAAGAACAGGTACTGCGGGCACGTCTCGGCGAAGGTCATCGAGCCCCGATCGCGCGCGGCGCGGACCTCGGCCAGGGCTTCCTTCGAGGACAGGTGAACGATGTACACGGGCACCCCGGCCGCTTCCGCCAGGCGGATGACGCGGTGCGTCGCCTCGCCTTCGAAGATGGCCTTCCGGGCCAGGCCATGGCCGATCGGATCGACCGTGCCGGCGGCGACCAGCTGCTCCGCGACGACATCGATGGCCATGCCGTTCTCGGCGTGCATCATGATCAGGCCGCCGTTGGTCGCGGTCTGCTGCATGGCCCGGAGGATGGCTCCGTCGTCGCTGTAGAACACGCCCGGGTAGGCCGTGAACAGCTTGAAGTCGGGGACGCCCTCGTCGGCGACGAGGCGATCCATCTCCTTGAGCGTGCCGTCGTTGACGTCGCTCATGATCATGTGGAAGCCGTAGTCGGCGACGGCGTTGCCCTCGGCCTTCTCGTGCCAGGCGTCCAGGCCGTCGCGCAGGCTCGCACCTCGGGTCTGGACCGCGAAATCCACGATCGTGGTCGTGCCGCCGAAGGCCGCGGCCCGGGTCCCGGTCTCGAAGGTGTCCTTGGCGAACGTGCCGCCAAAGGGCAGCTCCATGTGGGTATGCACATCGATGGCACCCGGGATGACGTACCTGGCGCTCGCGTCGATGGTCTCGTCGGCGGTCATGCCCGCGCCCGCGAGGTCGGCGCCGATGGCGGCGATCGTCTCGCCATCGATCAGGACGTCGGCTCGCTGCGAGCCCTCGGCGGTGACGATCGTGCCGTTGCTGATGAGCGTGCGCATGGGTCCCTCCTGGCGCCGGACGTCGGAGCGGTCAGGTACCAGATGGTAGGCGATGCCGCCCGGGGCGCGGGCGCCGTGCCGTCAGCGGCGCTCCTCAGCGCCGGCGTCGTCCTCGCCTGCGTGCGCTCAGCGGGCCGGCCAGGAGGGCGGCGCCCAGCACGGTCGTGAATGCTATCGCGAGACCGAACGCGTCGGTCGGGCTCGCACCGCGCTGGAGCGTGTTCGTCGGGGGCGGGGTCGGGTTCGAGAAGGGTGTCGCGCCGGGCGCCGCGGGGTCACCCGGCGTACCGTCGCCTCCGCCAGGTGGCGTTCCGGCGGTCGGCGGTCGAGTGCTGGTCGGGGGCTGGGTCACCCGCGGCGCGGCCGGTGTGGCCACGGGCGTCGGCGCCGGGGTCGGTGCCAATGCCTGGGGTGGCAAGGCGCCGACGATCGCACTCGGCTGGATACTCCGGTCCTGGTTCTTGTTGCCCGATCCATCGAGCTGCAGCGTGCGCATGTGCCACGGCGCACCCGAGACCTGGGCCGCTCCGTCGGCTGCGCCGCCTGCCGCAACGTCCCAGTACGCCGACTGGGCAAGGTGCCCGCCCCAGGCCAGCAGTACCGCCGACCCACTCGACCGGAAGCGCACGATGAAGTCGGTCGTGCTGTTGCCGTTGGGCGAGCCCGCATGAACGGGCGCGCCGATGCTCGTGATCGTCCCGCCCCAGATGGTCAGGCGGCGCGGCGTGCCCGAGTAGGTCTCGGCGCCGCGCACCGAGAGTCCGTTGGCCACGTACGGATCGGACGGGAACGTCGCGGACGACGACGTCGGCAGGGACGGACACATCGACGAGATAGCGCCACCGCTGCCCGCGCAGATCCTGCCCTTCGCGTTCGTCACGTCCCAGGTTGCCAGGAAGTCATAGGCCTTGTGGCCGTTCGCGGTGAAGTCGTGGTTGATGTGGATCGTGTGGTCGCCGGCCTTGAGGCCCTCCACGGCCAGGCGGAAGGGCACGACCCCGCCCTCCGGGTAGCGCGAGTTGTTGCCGTTGAGGTTGCCGTTCTGCCAGGCAAGGTCCGTACTCGCCCACTGGTCCAGATCGACGGTCGCGGCCGCGCTCCGGGCGGATGCCGGACCGCCCAGCGAGACCAGCGCGGAGATGGTGATGAGGAGTGCACATGCACCCGCGATCGTCGTCGCTGACCCCCGATCATGCACTTGTCGGATCTCCTCATGGTGACCGCGCTGTTGACCACGCAGTGTCGACCCACGGTGGGTCCGGTCGTCCAGTAGCGAAGAGTCCCACTGGTGGGAGCCCGGACCTGCCCGCACGCCACTACAGGCCACTGCGTGCTCGGTGCGAACTCGTTCGGTGGTGTCACCCGACACCGGCGAGGTCAGCCGAAGCCGTTCGCGAGGGCCATCAGGGCCGGCCAGATGAGGCGGACCCAGGCCGCGATGGTCAGCCCGCAGGCGACCACGGCCAGCGCGAAGGCGAGGTTCGCGACGAGCATGCGCCGGACGCGGTTGTGGCGGGCATCGACACCCTCCAGGTCCCACCAGGGGTCGCGTCGGAAACGCAGCGACGGCATCGGAGTCCTCCACGGAATGGTGATCGCATGAGCGGATCGGTCGTCATCGATGATGGCGGTGGAGGAGTACCGAATACCAGCCTGACCTGCGGGTCATGACCCGTGGACAGTACGCACCGGTTCGCTTCGCGGATCAGTTGTCGAAGGCCCGCGGACGTGGTCCACGATGCCCAGCCCGCCGCCAAGCAGGGCGCTGCTGGCGGTCACCGGGTGCCACACGATCGACCCGACCGGCTGGCGCTGCGTGACGCATAGGGCGACCCTGGTGACCACGAGCAGGACCACCGGCACGAGCGCGACGGCGAGGGCGGTGCCACGGACACCGGCGGCCAGGGCGACGATGGGCAGGACGACGGGCCCGAGCCAGGTCAGCGCCTGGATGCTCAGCGCCACGATCGCCGGGGCCAGTGATCCGACCGCCGGGGAGGTGGGCGCGTCGCCCGCGGATGGCGCGATGAGCCGCCGCCAGCCGTCGAGGGCCCCGGTCATGTCCCGATGCGTGCGCGTCGCCCCGAGGTCAGCGGCGTAGGCCGTACGGATCGATGCGCCCATCCTCGCCATCGAGCGGACGAGCGCCGCGGCGCCGAGGCTCGACCCTGGATGGGCGGCGTGGCCGCCCGCCGCGAGGTATGCCGAGCGACGGACGAGCACGAGCGACTCGAAGGCGAAGGCCAGGGGCCACGGGCGCCCGGCCGCGAGAGCTGACCACCAGATCGGCACGAACCCGAATCGGGCGAGCTCGAAGCCGGGACTCGCGGCCCGTTCGACCGTCGTCGGCATCACAGTGCGCGGCGCCCCCGACACGAGGTCCGCACGGGCCGCCTCGAGCTGCTCCACGAGGATCCGCGCGGCGACCGGCACGAGCACGGTGTCCGCGTCCACGAAGAGGATGAGATCGGTGTTGGCGGCCTGGGCGCCGACGTGGCGTATCCAGTTCGTGCGCGTCCAACCCTCGGGTCGAGCCGGCGCCTGGATGACGTCGTCATCGCCGATCCAGGTCACCGCATCCGAGCCCGGGTCGTCCGGCGAGCCGTCATCGACGACGAGGACCCGCGCATCTGCGTACGTCTGGGCACGCAACGCGGCGAGTACGGAGGGCAGGTCCGCGGCGCCGTCATCACGGCCGGGCACGATGATCGTCAGCGAGAGGTCCGGCCCATCCTGGGCCCTCGGCGTCACGTGTCGGCGGCGGGTCAGGAGCCGTGTCAGCACGACATTCACCAGCGAGATCGCGACGAGCGTAGCGATTCCCAGCGTGGCCAGGTCCAGGGCTCCGACCGTGGGCACCTCCCAGTGCAGGACGAGCACCACGGTCAGCCACGCCCCGACGAGGGCGACCATGCCCGGCAGGTCAGCCCGGGCGCGTCGGGGCGACCCTCCATCGACCAGGACCATGACCGGCAGCAGGAGGAACACGCTGAGGCCCACCGCCGCAAGCACGCCCAGCGGACCGTGGAGCGCCACCAGGAGGATGGCGACGCCGTAGCCCGCCAGCACGACGAACGCGGCCGCCCGGGGTTCGAGCGCGCTGCCGCCCACGAACCGCGTGGTGCCCAGGGCGAGCGTGGCCGTAGCCCAGGCCAGCGCCGCGACGAGCAGCAGCCAGGGCATGGACGGCGCCCGCCCCATCACGAGGAGCCCGCAGATGGCTGGCAGGACGATCCCGAAGGCGCCGACCACGAGCTCGAGGACCGCCCGTTCGCGTGGCCGCGCCAGGCGGGCGATCGGCGCGGCGCCGGCGTGCCGCGCCTCCACCAGCGACGCCGCGACCGGCAGGAGCGGCAGGAGCGCGACGCCGACCGTGACCAGCAGGGCGAGCGCCGCCGGCGGGCCGCCAAGGTACCCAAGGACGAGCAGGAACGGGACGTTGGTGGCCGCGATCGCCAGGGCTGTCGACCCGGCCGTGATCGGTCGCTCGGCGAGGTCGCGGATGCCGTGGCGGAGAAGGCCGTAGGGCGCCAGGAAATAGAGCGTCCCGACGATCACGGCCGTGCTCGGTCCCCGTTCCGCCTCGAGCGCGCCGACCAGGAACGGGATGGCGCCCACGATCCACGTGGACGGGCGGCTCACGGCGAACAGGTCGCGGCGTCGACGGACGGCCTCGCGCGCGACCGCCGCGATCTCGCCCGACCCGGGCAGGCGAACCGGATGCGAGGTGCCGCCGCTCATCGCGGCGACCTAGTGCGTCGCGGCGACGTCGCGCAGGGCGGGGATGATCTCGCGGCCGTAGATCTCCAGCTGCGCTTCCTCGTCGCCGTTCATGAGGTACAGGTTGAACTGGTCCACGCCCGCCGCGGCGAGGTCGCGCAGACGCTCGATGTGGTCGTCCACCGTACCGATGATCGCGAAGCGATCGACGATCTCGTCGGTCACGAACGCGGCGTTCGAGCTGCCGACCTCGGCGTGGTGCTGATAGTCGTAGCCCTCCCGGCCGCGGACATACGTCGTCAACTCCTCAGGCAGATCCTCGCGCGGGTACTTGTTGACGAGGTCCAGCACGTGATTGGAGACGAGGGCCGGGAACCAGCGCACGCGGTCGCGGCAGGAAGCTCGATCGCCGACGTGGGCCGGCGCCGCGGCCATGATCGCGAGCGCGTCGGGACCACGGCCCGCCTCGATCGCAGAGGCCCGGACCTGCGACCCGAACCAGCGCACGAGGGCCGGATCGCCGATCTGGAGCATCGCCCCATCGGCCACCCGACCAGTCAGCTTGAGGGCGACCGGGCCGTAGCCGGCGATCCACACGGGCAGGCGCTGGCCGCCCGTCCAGGGCAGCTCAAGCATGGTGCCTTCGTACTCGATGGGTCGTCCTTCGACGAGGGCGCGGATGACATGGACCGCCTCCTCGAGGTCCTTCATGGACGTCGGCGCCTTGCCCAGGACGCGCCGCGCGGAGTCGCCCCGACCGATGCCCAGGTCCATCCGCCCGCCGCTGATCTCGTTCAGGACGGCCAGCGCCGAGGCCGTGACCGACGGTTCGCGGGTCGCCGGGTTGGTCACGCACGTGCCCAGGCGCAGCGTCGTGGTCGCCCCGGCCATGAGCGTCAGCAGGGGGTAGGGATCGCGCCACAGGACGTGGCTGTCGAACAGCCAGCCGTACGAGAAGCCGGCGGCCTCGGCCTGGCGGGTCAGCGCGAGGGTGCGCTCGATGGAGTGGTCTGGCTTGAGTGTGAAACCGAACTGCATCGCGATGCTCCTGCGTCGGGCTGGCTCGGCCGCCGCGGCCGGCAGGCCGGAACGGAAGCGGCTCGGCTGTCCTCCTCCAGACAGTCGAGCCGGCGCGGATGATAGCGCCTCTCGACTACGGGCGTGTCAAGTCCTCGTACGCATCCGGTCGGCGGTCGCGGTAGAACTGCCACGTGTTGCGGACTTCCATGATCTTGTCCATGTCGAGGTCGCGCACGATGAGGTCCTCGTCATGGGCCGAACCGATCTCACCGACGAACTGGCCGCGCGGGTCCACGAAGTAGCTCTGGCCGTAGAAATCATCCTCGCCGAGATCCGCCTCGATGCCGATGCGATTGATCGTGCCCACGTAATAGCCGTTGGCCACGGCGTGGCTGGGCTGCTCGATGCGCCACAGGTACTCCGACAGTCCGCGCGAAGTGGCCGACGGGATGAGCACGATCTCCGCGCCGTTGAGACCGAGCGCGCGCGCCCCTTCCGGGAAGTGCCGGTCGTAGCAGATGTACACGCCGATCTTGCCGACGGCCGTCTCGAAGACCGGGTAGCCGAGGTTGCCGGGCCGGAAGTAGAACTTCTCCCAGAAGCCCTTGACGTGCGGGATGTGGGTCTTGCGGTACTTGCCGAGAAACGTCCCGTCGGCGTCGATCACGGCGGCGGTGTTGTAGTAGATGCCGGCCGCCCGCTCGTCCACTTCGTACATCGGGGCGACGATGACCATGCCCGTCTGCTTCGCCAGGTCCTGGATCCGCCTGGTCGTCGGCCCGTCCGGGATCAGTTCCGTATAGCTGTAGTACTGGGTGTCCTGGACCTGGCAGAAATAGGGCCCGTAGAAGAGCTCCTGGAACAGGATGAACTGGGCACCCTGCCGGGCCGCTTCGTGGGCACGCTCCTCGTGCTTCTGGATCATCGATTCCTTGTCGCCGGTCCAGCTGGCCTGGACGAGCGCGCCACGTACGGTTCGAGACATCGGTTCAGCACCTCTCGCGGAACGGGGATGGATACGGGCTCATCCGGCCTCGGGCGGCTCGTCCGACGCGACCTCGGGTCGACGGCGCATGTAGTACTCCGTGAACTCGCGGCAGCGACCTTCGACGTCGAACCGGCACACGAAGACGTTGGCGAACTCTCGATCGATGTCGCCCCGGTCGTCGGTCAGGTAGCGCGTCCGACCGTGGGCGACGAAGACGTCGTCATCGATGGCCAGGACAGCGTAGTCGGCCTGCCACGAGCCGGGCTCGTCCGGGGAAGCGAGCCAGGAGTCGACGACGGCGCCCCGGCCGGCCAGCGCCTCGTCGAAGGGGCCATACGCATAGCGGACGTCGGGACTGAACAGGTCGCCGATGGCGGTGGCGTCGTTGAGGCGCCACGCGTCAACGTAGCGCTGTAGCCAGGCGTGGAAGCCGTCGCGGTCCATGGTGATCTCCAGATGCGTTCAGGATGCACGATCGTCGAGTTGGGAAACGGTAGCACCGGGACCTGCGGCCGCATACTCCGCCGGTGCGCATCCTCGAAGGCGTCCCGCTCCGCGTGCCCGTCCGTGTCCGGCGCATCCCGGCGCGGCTGGCCCATCGCCTCGTCTCGGATCGGGCGGTCATCGGCTGGCCCCCGGAACTCGGGCGGCACCGGCCGGCGACGCCGCCACGGACCGGCCTCGTCGGCTTCTACGGCCCGGGCAACTACGGCGACGAGCTGTTCCTGGACGTGTTCCGCGAGCACCTCGCGGACACGGCGTTGACCGTCCTGGACACCGGCGACGACGCTCCGATCGGGGCGGCCCAGCGCGCCGCCGTTCGTGCCCAGGACGCGATCGTGATCGGGGGTGGCGACCTCATCGTCCCGTGGAGCAGCGGTGATCGCTACTGGGCAACGGACTTCCTGCGTCGGCCCGTTCACCTCATCGGCGTCGGCGTGCCGACGTGGCGTGAGGCCAGGCCCGCCGCCCTGCGCATGCTGCGCCGGTTCGTGGGCCACGGCAACGTGCGCTCGATCACCGCCCGGGACGAGGAGAGCAGCGCCTGGATCCGCGAGCACCTGGCGCCCCAGGTGCCGGTCGTGACCGCCGCCGACCTCGTCTTCGCGCTGACCCTGCCGGTCGTGGAGCGGCCGCCCGACCGTCCGATCCTGGGCATCGTGGTCCGCTGGCGCAACGATCACGATGACTACGCCACGGTCCGGGCCATGGCCGAGCGCGGCCGGCGGCTTGGCTATCGCCTGCGATCCATCGTGCTCGCCACGGGCGACGTCCGGCGCAACGACGAGGCGGCCCTCGCGCGCCTGAACCTGCCCGTGGACGAGACGGTCGCCGCCGATGACCTGGCCGCGCTCAGCCGCGCCATCGGGGAGTGCACGATGCTGGCCAGCCAAAAGTTCCACGGCACGGTCGTGGCCGCTGCATACGGCGTGCCCTCCATCTCGTTGGGCACGACTGACAAGAACCGCAACCTCCTGCGCCGGCTGGGCCGTCCGGAACTGTTGTGCGCATTCAACGACCCGCGCCTGCCCGATCTCATCGTTGCCGACCCGGTGCCCATCGACCGCGCGATCATCGCCGAGCTCCGGCGCGAGTCGGTCGCCTCGCTGGTCGCGCTGCGCGCGCGCCTGGTCAGCGCCGACGCATCCGTCGGGACCGAGCGCCGGGCGGGCGCGGATGTGCTGTAATCCGGGACGCGCCCGAGGGCGCAGAGGAGGATCCTGATGGGCATCGGCAGCGCGCCTGGGGCGATGACGACCGAGGAGATCGTCGCCCTCAATCGAGCGCATACCTTCTTCTCGTGGTCGGCGCAGGGCGCCATCGACCCGATCGCCATCGATCACGCCGAGGGCGTCTGGCTGTACACGCCGGACGGGCGGCGGATCCTGGACTTCAACAGCCAGCTGATGTCGGTGAACATCGGTCACGGTGATCGCCGCGTCGTGGCGGCGATCACGGAACAGGCGACGAAGCTGCAGTACGTGCAACCGGCGTTCGCGACGGAGATCCGGGCACGTTTGGGGCAGAAACTCGCGCAGATCCTGCCCGGCGACATGGACAAGGTGTTCTTCACGCTCGGCGGCGCGGAGGCCATCGAGAACGCCATCAAGCTTGCCCGCCACTACACGGGTCGGCACAAGGTCCTGGCTCGCTACCGGGCATACCACGGCGCCACCATGGGCGCGATGACCCTGACCGGCGATCCGCGCCGCTGGGCCAACGAACCCGGACTCGTCGGCGTGGTCCGCTATCCCGACACGCACCGTTGGGGAGAGGCGGAACCCCGTCCCGTCGCGGAGAGCCTCCAGGGCCTGGAGGACGTCATCCGCTACGAGGGTCCGCACACCATCGCGGCCGTCTTCCTCGAGACGATCGTGGGCACCAACGGCATCCTCATCCCGCCTGACGGCTACATCGCGGGCGTCCGGGAGCTGTGCGACCGCAACGGGATCCTGATGGTCGCCGACGAGGTCATGGCCGGCTTCGGACGGACCGGCCGCTGGTTCGCGGTGGACCACTGGGACGTCGTGCCCGACCTGATGACCATGGCCAAGGGCCTGACGTCGTCATACCTGCCCCTGGGTGGGGTGGCCATGCGCCAGCACATCGCCGAGGCGTTCGAATCGAAGATGTTCTTCGGCGGGCTGACCTACTCGTCGCATCCGGTCTCGCTGGCCGCCGCGCTGGCCACGATCGGCGTGTACGAGGAGGACGGGCTCATCGAGAACGCCGCACGTATGGGACTGGTGATGCGCGCGCACCACGAGCGCCTCGCAGCGAAGCACCCATCGGTGGGGGCGCATCGCAACCTCGGCCTGTTCGGCATCCTGGACCTTGTCCGGACGCGCGAGCCGTGGACGCCGATGACGCCGTTCAACGGCACGTCCGACGAGATGAAGGCGATCGGCAAGCACTTCCGCGACAACGGGCTGTACACGCTCATCGCCAATAACTCGATCCATACCAATCCGCCGCTGTGCATCAGCGAGGACGAGCTCGCGCACGGGTTCGAGATCATCGATACGGCGCTCGATATCGCCGACCAGGCGGTGGAGTGACGGGCACGCCGCTGCGCCAGCGCCTGCGCCCGGTCATCGGCTTCCTGACGGTCTTCGTCCTGCTCCTGATCGTGTGGGAGCTGCTCAAGCTCATCGGCGGCGATCGCTGGCGATACGACTCGTTCCTCGGCACGGGCATCGCCATCGACTTCCAGCCGCCGCTGGACTTCGCCTTCGCCACGGACGTGAAGCTGCCCCACACCTGGGATATCGCGGTGGAGTTCGTGCGCCTCGACAACGCGGGGGCCAGCACCCTGGAGCGCCTGGTGGGCGCGGCCCTGTTCACGTTGCGCAACGCGGGCATCGGCTTTGTCCTGGGCAGCCTCTTCGGGCTGGGACTGGCCATCGTGCTGGTCCATGTCCGGATGCTGGAGCGGGCGCTGGTGCCGATCATCGTCGCCAGTCAGACCATCCCGATCATCGCCATCGCCCCGCTCATCGTCATCGGGCTCAAGGCGGACTGGTTCGGGGTGGCCATCGTGTCCACCTACCTCACCTTCTTCCCGGTGACCATCGCGGCCCTGCGCGGCCTGCGTGCGTACGACCCGCGGGCCCTGGAGCTGATGCGCTCGTACGCGGCGTCGCGAGGCTCGATCCTGCGCAAACTTCGACTGCCCGCCGCACGGCCATACCTGTTCACGGGCTTCCGGATCGCGGCCCCGGCCGCCGTCGTCGGGGCCATCGTCGGCGAGCTGCCGTCGCTCATCCAGGACGGCCTGGCGAGGCAGATCATCACCGGGATGCAGTACTACTCCCTCAACGCCGAGTACCTGTGGGCGACCATCGTCGTCTCATCCGTCCTCGGCATCGGGGTCTATCTGCTGGTGGCCGGCGTGGAGGCCTTCGTCCTCCGGCACGAGCGACGCACGGATGGGATGGCCGCCTGATGACCAGCACACGCCCGGTCGTGGAGATCGCCGACGTCTCCAAGGTGTTCGCGCCACGGGGCAAGGCGGCCGGCCGCGTCGAAGCGCTCAAGGGCATCACGCTGTCGGTCGAGGCGGGCGAGTTCGTCTCGCTCATCGGACCGTCCGGCTGCGGCAAGTCCACGTTGCTGCGCATCGTCGGCGACCTCATCGCCCCGACCGCAGGGACGGTCACGGTCAATGGCAAGACTGCGCATCAGGCTCGTCTGGACCGGGAGTACGGGATGGTCTTCCAGGCGCCAGTCCTGTTCGACTGGCGGACCGTGCAGGGCAACGTGGAGCTGCCCCTCGAGGTGAACGGGACGTCCGGCCCCGAGCGCAAGCGCCGGGCCACGGAGCATCTCGCGCTGGTGGAGCTCGCGGACTTCGCGGGCCACTACCCGTGGCAACTCTCGGGCGGCATGCAGCAGCGCGTGGCGATCGCCCGAGCCCTGGCCCTGGATCCGGCGATCCTGCTCATGGACGAACCGTTCGGCGCGCTCGACGAGATGACCCGCGAGCGGATGAACCTGGAGCTGCTCAAGATCTGGGAGCGCACCCAGACGACCGTGCTGTTCGTCACCCACTCGATCGCCGAGGCGGTCTTCCTGTCCACCCGGGTCGTGGTGATGTCGGCGCGGCCCGGGCGGATCGCGGCGATCATCAAGATCGACCTGCCGCAGGAGCGTACGGCCGGTACACGCGAGCTGGAGCGCTATTTCCGGCTCGTGACCGCGGTCCGCGAGGCGCTCCGCGGCGACGAAGGTCCAGCCGGCGGCGAGGGCGACGGCGACGACGAGCGCGACGGCCACGGCGAGGGCGACGGCCCGGACCGGTTGGTGAGCCGGCGGGTCGCGGCCGAGGGCCTGTCCGGATGACCGGCGCGGTGGGCCCGCTCCCGCCGCCGGCCGGCCCGGGCTTCGGGGACCGAGCGCGCGACTGGGGACCCCCGGTCGCCCTGTTCGTCGGGTTCCTGGTCGTCTGGGAGCTCCTCGTCCGGGCCTTTCAGATCAAACAGTTCATCCTGCCCAGCCCGATCGCCATCGCGGTCGCCTGGCAGACCTATCTGCCGGAGCTCGTCGTGGCCGCCAGGTACACCTTCCTGGAGATCCTCGGCGGGTTCATCATCGGGGTGACGGCGGGCATCCTGGTCGGGGCGGTCACCGCGCACTTCCGTCCGATGCGCGATGCGCTGCTGCCATTCGCGGTCGCCGCGAGCTCCGTCCCGATCCTCGCGTTCGCCCCGCTCTTCAACAACTGGTTCGGCCTGGACCAGCAACTGTCGAAGGCGATGGTCGCGGCGGCTCTGTGCTTCTTCCCGGTGATGATCAACACGATCCGGGGCCTGACGACGGTGGACCCGGCAGCGATCGAGCTGTTGCGCTCCTGCGCCGCCTCCGAATTCGTCGTGTTCCGGAAGCTGCGCGTCCCGAACGCGCTGCCATACATCTTCACGTCCCTCCGACTGGCAGCGACCCTGGCGACAATCGGGGCCATCGTCGCGGAGTACTTCGCGGCCCCGCGGGCGAGTCTCGGGCAGTACATCGCCACGTACTCCGCCTTCCTGAATTTCGAGCGGTCATGGGCGGCCATCGTTTTCGCCTGTGCCATCGGGATCGGTCTGTACCTCGCGGTCGTCATCGCGGAGCGCCTGGTCATGCCCTGGCACGACCGCCGGAGTGCGCTGGACTGAGGTCTCGATCGACGCATCGTTTGCGATCGACGCATCCGGACCGGCACCGGATCGCTGGCGCCGACACGTGTCGCATCTTCGCCGCCTTCGCTAGACTGGGCCATCGGAGGAGGAGGACCGGCTCCGAGTCACGGTCCGAAGCACGAGGTGACCCCATGCGAACCCGGCGCATCGTCGCGCTGTTCGCCGCCGCATCGATCGCGGTGGCAGCTTGTTCTGGAGGCCCTGGCAGCAGCCCAGGCTCCGGAGCGAGCAGCGCTCCAAGCATCGGCGCCAGCACCGAGCCGACCTCCGGCACCGGCGAGCTGACCCCGATCCGGCTCCAGCTCCAGTGGTTCCCGCAGGCCCAGTTCGCCGGCTACTACGCGGCCGTCGCCGAGGGCTACTACGCCGACGAGGGCTTCGACGTCACGATCCTGCCGGGCGCCGTGGAGATCGTCCCGGCGACAGTCGTCGCCGGTGGTCAGGCCGAGTTCGGCATCAGCTGGGTGCCGCGCATGCTCGCTCCGCGAGAGTCCGGAGCGGACGGCGTGGTCATCGCCCAGGTCTTCCAGCGTTCCCCGACCCTGCAGGTTTCGTTCAAGGATGCCGGCATCACCAAGCCCGAGGACCTCGCCGGCAAGAAGGTCGGTGCCTGGGGCTTCGGCAACGAGGCCGAGCTGTACGCCGGGCTGCGCAAGGCCGGCCTCGATCCGGACGATCCCTCGAGCGTCCAGATCGTCGCCCAGCAGTTCGACATGGTCGCCTTCGTCGCCCGTGAGATCGACGCGGCGCAGGCGATGATCTACAACGAGTACGCCCAGGTGCTCGAGACGATCAACCCGGACACGGGTGAACTATTCAAGCCCGAGGACCTGAACGTCATCCCGTGGGAGGACTACGGCACGTCCATGCTCCAGGACGCGATCTTCGCCTCGGAGGCGTGGCTTGCCAAGGACGGCAATGAGGACGTCGCGGTCAAGTTCCTGAAGGCCTCCTTCAAGGGCTGGATCTTCTGCCGGGACAACCCCGAAGCATGTGTGGAGCACGTGCTCAGGTCCGACGCCGCCCTGCCCAAGGGTCATCAGACCTGGCAGCTCAACGAAGTCAACGGGATCATCTGGCCGTCTCCGGATGGCATCGGCATCACCGACGCCGCTGCGTTCGAGCGCACGGTCCAGGTGGCGCTCGACGGCAAGATCCTGACCAAGCCCGTCGTGGGCACCCCGTGGCGCAACGATCTCGCCGAGAAGGCCCTGGCCGAACTCAGCGACATGGACACCACGGGCGAGTCGTGGGTCCCGGCCGAAGTCACCCTCACCGAGGGCGGCCAGTAGGCCCGCGTACCCCCCCCGCGTACCCCGCAAGCACGAACGGCCGACCCCACCGGGGTCGGCCGTTCCAATTCCGGGCCGGGTCGCCACGCGCGCCAGCGGTCCCTCGGGCGGCGGGTCCCTCGGGCGGCGGGTCCCTCGGGCGGCGGGTCCCTCGGGCGGCGGGTCCCTCCCCAGCGGTCCCTGGCCGGCGGTCCCTCGGCCGGCGGTCCCTGGCCAGCGGTCCCTCCCCAGCGGTCCCTGGCCGGCGGGTCCCTCGGGCGGCGGGTCCCTGGCCGGCGGTCCCCTCGGGCGCTAGCAGTCCCTCGGGCGGCGGGTCCCTGGCCGGCCATCGTGGTCCGCCCACGGGTCGGTGCGCCGCGCGATATCGCCACCACCGATACACAGGGGGTACCGGGGCCCACAACAGTGCTGCGGGACCCTCCAACAGCGCCGACCACGCTCGATCCGTGCGTGAGGTGCCCCGCACCTGCGCGCCGTGAGCCCCTCGCCGGGTCGTTGTGCCCCGCGTACCCCTGGGACTATCGGTGGGGCCGATGTCCGTGATCGCATCGGTCGAGGTCGATCAAGCAGGTGAGCGCCAGGCAAGCAGGTGAGCGCCAGGCAAGCAGGTGAGCGCCAGGCAAGCAGGTGAGCGCCAGGCAAGCAGGTGAGCGCCAGGCAAGCAGGTGAGCGCCAGG
>JANOTJ010000578.1:0-1817 GCA_031416295.1 Chloroflexota bacterium | reverse complement strand
CCCGGGCGCCAAGCTGCTCGAGTCCGTCAACCTGGCCAACGTCAACGTGTTCATCGCCGCGCTCATCGCCGCGATGCTCGTGTTCTTCTTCAGCTCGCTCGCCATCCGCGCGGTGGGCAAGACCGCCCAGGCGATCATCGTGGAGGTCCGCCGGCAGTTCCGCGAGATGCCCGGGATCATGGATTACACCCAGCGCCCGGACTATGCCCGGGTCGTGGACATCACCACCAAGGCGGCCCTGCGCGAGATGGTCGCGCCGGGCCTCGTGGCCGTCGCCACCCCGGTCATCGTGGGCGTGCTCCTGGGCGCCGAGGCGGTCGCCGGCATGCTCATGGTCGGGACCATCACCGGAGTGATGCTGGCCACCGTGCTCAACAACAGCGGCGGCGCGTGGGATAACGCCAAGAAGTACATCGAGTCGGGCCAGCTCAAGGACGACGACGGCAACGTCCTTGGCAAAGGCTCAGACGCGCACGCCGCGGCGGTCGTCGGCGACACCGTGGGCGATCCATTCAAGGACACCGCGGGCCCGTCGCTGCACGTCCTGGTCAAGCTCCTCGCGACGATCACCCTGGTGCTCGCCCCACTCTTCATCCGGTGACCACGGCGCCGCGACCTCGTCGGGGCGACTGACCTGATGGACACGCTTGTCCAGGCTCTGATCATGGGCATCGTGCAGGGGCTCACGGAGTTCCTGCCGGTCTCCTCGTCGGGCCATCTCATCATCGTCCCGTGGCTGTTCGGCTGGGACGATCCCTTCATCACGTCCCTGGCGTTCTCGGTGATGCTCCATCTCGGGACGCTGGTGGCACTGCTCGTCTACTTCCGGGCCGACTGGCTGCGGCTCATCCCGGCCGGCATCGCGGCCATACGCGACCGTTCCTTCGCTGGCAATCCGGACCGGAAGCTGGCCTGGCTGCTCGTCGCGGCGACCATCCCGGCGGCCATCGTCGGAGCCCTGTTGAGCGACGTCTTCGAAGGCCAGATCCGGGAGGCCGTCGGCCTGGTCGCGGTGACCCTCATCATCGGCGGCATGATCCTGTGGGTCGCCGACCGCGTGGGCGGGCGCGACCGAACGATCGAGGGTGTCACCTTCCCGATCGCGATCGCCATCGGTGGGGCGCAGGCGCTCGCCCTGGTTCCGGGGATCTCGCGCAGTGGCATCTCGATCTCCGCCGGCCGACTGGCCGGGCTCGATCGCCCGGCGGCCGCCAGGTTCGCCTTCCTCATGGCCACCCCGATCACCGGCGGGGCCATCGTCTTCGAGGCGCGCAAGCTGCTGACCGGCGAAGCTGGCGTCGAGGTCGCCCTCGCCCCCCTTGTGGTCGGGATGCTCGCCGCCCTCGTGTCCGGGTTCGCGGCCATCCATTTCATGCTGCGCTACCTGCGGACGCGCTCGCTCGATATCTTCGTCTGGTATCGCGTCGGGCTGGCGGCGGTGGTCGTCATCGTCCTCGTCGCGCGACCGGGCTGAGCGAGGCGCGCCAGGCCGTGGAGGTCATGAAGCAGCTCCGCCAGCGGGCCATCCGGGACCTCGTCGATCAGCGTCCGATCCGAACCCAGCAGGAACTGGCTGGGGCACTCCGCGAACGCGGCTTCCGGACCACGCAGGCGACCATCAGCCGGGATGTCGCGGAGCTCGGGCTGATCAAGGTGTCGCGCGAAGGGACCGTCGCGTACGCCCTGCCGCCGCGCCTGATCGAGGCCGAGACCTCCGGCGAGGACCGTCTGCGCAAGCTCCTGTCGGACCTGCCCCTGGAGATCCACGAGGCCGGGCTCCTGCTCGTCCTGCGCACCTTGCCGGGCTCCGCGCACGC
>JANOTJ010000577.1:0-1772 GCA_031416295.1 Chloroflexota bacterium | reverse complement strand
CATCGACGTTCGATCCATTGTGCCAAGGCGTTACTCCTACGAACAACTGTGACGGCTTACAACGCCGTGTCATGGTAAAGCGTCAATGGCAACCAGTGGATTGACGGGTTAGCGGCCCCTCAGCCGAGGGCAAGGACGCCGACCAGCCGCTCCCCGGTGGACTGGCCCAGGCCGGCGGGGGACAGCGTGATCGACACGTCGTCGCGATTGGGCCAGTTGGGGTCGTAGAGGCGGAGCGTGATGGCGCCGCTCCCCGGGTCCACGGCGTAGCCGAAGGCCAGGACCACGTGGCTGTCCGTGACTCGCCACGGGCTCCAGCCCTGGTGCCGGACCAGGCCCACGAGCGCGAGTCGACCAGCATCGATCTGTCCGCGGATGCGCGGCCATTCGTCTTGCAGGCTTCGTCGACGCGCCCACTCGGGTCCGCGAAGGCCCATCCACCAGAAGCGCAACGGGCCGCGCAGCCAGTCGAGCGAGAGGATCTGGCGACGCACGAGGGCCCGGAACAGGCTGGAGCCATTGGCCGGCGCCACGGCGTCCGCGGGAATGGGCAGCCCGGCCTGAAACCGCTCCCGCACGAGCCAGCTCATGCCCCCACACAGGCCCGCGGCCGCGTCACCAACACCGACCCAACGCGGATCGACCGGCCCGATCTTGAGTGTGGGCCCCGGCGGAAATCGATTGGCGAAGTGCAGCCCATGGAGGCTCGGGACGAAACCCGGGACCGCGTTCGCGCTCACTGCCCCGACCGGAGGGCGGCGAGGATGGTCACCGCAGACAGGCTCACGTTCGACGCCGTGTTGCGCCTTGTCGGGAACGCGCGCTGCATCGCGGCCGCGAGCGACTCCTCGGTCACGAGCGCCGCGTCGTCGGGGATCGCCGCCAGGGAGGCCATGACCCGGCGACCGGCCAGGACCGTCGGGTCTGCTTCGCCGAGGCTCGATGAAAGATGCTCAACCGCCTCCGCCACGAAATCCCGAGCCCCATCCAGCGCCGCCCTGATGTCGATGTCCGTCATCGCGTGCCCTCCACTTCGGACGCATGCTATCCCTTGACGAACCATGATGGCTGACTATCATGGCTGACCATGAGGACGATAACCGCGACCGAACTCCGACAGAAGCTGGGCGAGATACTCGATGCCGCATCCGTCGGCGAGAAGATCCTCATCGAGCGCGACCACAGACCCCTCGCCTTCCTGGTGTCGTACGAGGAGGGCCAGCGGATGGCCGCGGGCGACGAGAAGAAGATCAAGCGTCAGCTCCAGGCCATTGACGACATGGTCGCATTCGGCAAGGAGTGGCGACGAAACCACCCACCGCAGCCCGGTGACTTGTCCGCGGCTGAGTGGATCCGGTGGGACCGTGACCACCGTGACGACGAGAAATGGGAGCGCAGCTTCGGGCCGGAGGCTCGGGCGGAGCGCGAGGCTCGGCAGCGGCAGGCGGAGGACGAGCATTGAGCGACATACGGCCCGTGGTCATCGATGCATCGGTTGCACTCGCGCTGCTGTTGGACGCGCCTGAGGCACCACTCGTCGCGCAGTGGTTCCGTCGATGGGTCGCCGACGGGCGGCCCAGGATCGTGCCGTCGCTGTTCTGGCTCGAAGTGCTGAACCGGCTGCGGCGGGAGCCCGGCACGTCCGGTGCCGAGATGATCGACGGCATCCACCGGCTCGACTCCTACGACATCGAGACGATCGACACCGGTCGCGCGGCCATCGTCCGAGTGATCGACCGCCTGGAGCGGCATCGACTGTCGTCGTACGACGC
>JANOTJ010000576.1:0-7874 GCA_031416295.1 Chloroflexota bacterium | reverse complement strand
GCCGCGCTCCTTGAACCTCGTACGCCACAGCCCGACGGTCGGGACCGAGATCCCGAGTTCGTCGGCGATCGTGACATTGGCGACCCCGTCGGCCGCCAGCAGGATGATCCTGGCCCGCAGCGCGGTGCGCTGCTCGGTCGTGCCCGCCCGGGTCATCGCCCGGAGGGCTTCAGCTTCGGTCTCGCTCACAGCCAATGGAGGTGCGGGATGATTGGCCATACCGGGCATCGTAGCTGCGAACATCGGATACTACAAGCCTCTTGTCGAGCGCGACACTAGGCCGAAGGACCCCTGGGTTGGTGAGACATGGACGAGGGACACGTCCTGGCGTCCGGGGATGCACGAGATCCCCGGGCAAGAACCGCGCCGTGGGACTGCTCGGCCGAGCGTCGGGCCAGTCCGACCGCCACCGGCCTTGTCGCCGGCCAGCGACTTTGTCCGCCAAGCGGCCAGCGACTCTGTCATCGGCCGTGGTCCCGGCACCGCCTGGTCGAGCGTCAGGCTGCCGGCGACGACGTGGTCGAGAACGTAGGCGCGGTGCTGACTCCGCGCGTCGGGCCAGTCCGACCGCCACCGGCCTTTGAGTCGTCCACGCATCCGGGTGTATACTCCGATCCAACTGAACGGCCGCTCCACGACGTGGGTGACCCCCACGTTATTTTTTTGGACCGGACGTGCCATTCGGACACGCGCAGCAGGAGGAGCCAGCATGAGTCGAGACTTCGTGGGCGCCCTCCTTCAGCTCAACGCGGAGAAGCAGGTCTCCCGTGAGCAGCTCATCGGTGCGGTGGAGGACGGCATCCAGTCGGCCTATCGCCGGGTCGCCGGCGATGAGGACATCCACGTTCGGATCGACGCCGAGTCCGGGCAGATCCGGGTCTTTCGCGCGCGCCGCGTCGTCGAGGAGATCGGCGACGAGCTGACCGATATCACCGTGGAGGACGCTCGTCAGCATGATCCTGACGCCACCCTCGGCGACATGGTCGAGACGGAGCAGCTCGACGGCGACGTGTTCGGCCGGATCGGCGCCCAGACCGCCAAGCAGATCGTCCTCCAGCGCATCCGCGAGGTCGAGCGCGACCAGGTCTTCGACCAGTTCGCGAGTCGTGAGGGCGAGCTCATCAACGGCACGGTCAACCGGGTCGAGCCGCGCGGGCTGATCCTGGACCTCGGCAAGAACGTCGAGGCCGTGCTGCGCCCGTCCGAGCAGAGCCCGCTCGAGCACTACCGCATCGGCCAGAACGTGAAGGCCTTCGTGCTGGAAGTCCGGCGCGCCATCCGCGGCCCGGAGATCCTGGTCAGCCGGACCCACAAGGGCTTCCTGCGCCGTCTCTTCGAGCTCGAGGTTCCGGAGATCCACGCCGGAACGGTTGAGATCAAGGCCATCGCCCGCGAGGCCGGCAGCCGCTCCAAGGTGGCGGTCTCGTCGCGCCAGGAAGGCCTCGATCCGGTCGGTGCGACGGTCGGTCAGCGCGGCGCCCGGGTCCAGGCGGTGGTGGCGGAGCTTGCCGGTGAAAAGATCGACGTCATCCCGTGGAGCGACGATCCGGGTGTCTTCGTGGCCAACGCCCTGAGCCCCGCCCAGGTCCTGTCCGTCGATATCGACGAGGAGCATCGCATCGCGAGCGTGACCGTGCCCGAGCGGATGCTCTCGCTGGCGATCGGCCGCGAGGGCCAGAACGCGCGCCTGGCCGCCCGACTGAGCGGCTGGCGCATCGATATCCGGAGCGACGTGTCCGTCGCCGAGGCCAAGGCCGCCGCGGCTGCCGCCGAGTCGGAGGCAGCGGATGCCCTGATCGCCGCTGAGGCCGCCGCAGCGACGGCCTCCGCTGAGGTCGTCGAGGCACCGGCCAAGCCGAAGCGCGTGACGAAGAAGGCCGCTGCTGCCGTGCTCGCCGGCGAGCCCGTGGCTGTCGACGCCGATGGCCCGGACGAGGCACCGGCCAAGAAGAAGCGCGTGACGAAGAAGGCCGCTGCTGCCGTGCTCGCCGGCGAGCCCGTGGCTGCCGACGCCGAGACCACCGAGGCGCCGGCCAAGCCGAAGCGCGTGACGAAGAAGGCCGCGGCAGCTGTCGCCGAGGCCCCGGGCGCCGAGCCTCCCGTCAAGCCCAGGCGCATCACCAAGAAGTCTGCGGCCGAGGCTGCTACCGGGGAGGTGTCGTCGTAGGCGCGGGCACCGTCCGATCGAGTGCCCGGACCACGGCCGTGGCCCCGCGCCGCGTCCCGAATCGGACCTGCGTCGCGTGTCGGACGTCGCGGACCAAGCGAGAGCTCGTCCGGATCGTGCGCACCCCGTCAGGACACGTCGTCGTCGACGAGACGGGCAAGCTCGATGGCCGAGGCGCCTACGTCTGCCGTACGGCGGCCTGTCTGACCATCGCCAACACCAAGAGCGCCCTGTCCAGGGCGCTCAAGAGCCAGGTCCCGGCGGCGCTCCTTGCGAGCATCGAGCTTGGGACCGAGACCACCCACGACATCATCGAAGGAGGAGCCCGTGGCCAGGAGTAGGAGCGGCACGCGCAGTCGGCGCGGGCCCCGCAAGCCGCCGCGTCGCGACGGCGCATTCGGCTCTGCCGTCCAGACGCTCGACCCGCGCGAACGCGGCCCGATCGAGCTGCCCATCACGATCATGGTCAAGGAGCTTGCCGAGCTTCTCGGGGTGAACGTCGCGGACATCATCCGCGAGCTCATCAAGAGCGGCATCTTCGCGACCATCAACCAGCTCATCGACCGCGACACCGCGTCGCTCGTCGCCGGTGAGCTCGGCTACGAGGTGGCCGAGACCGTCGCCGTTTCCAGCAACGGGGCCGGCCCTGAAGCCGAGGGCGAGGGTCCCACGTCCGAGGCCGCCAAGGAAGTCCTGTTCGAGGACGGCGACGCAGCGCTGCTCGTGCCCCGGGCGCCCATCGTCACGGTCATGGGCCACGTCGACCACGGCAAGACGAGCCTCCTCGACGCCCTGCGTTCGACCGAGGTCGCAGCGGGCGAGCGCGGCGGCATCACCCAGCACATCGGCGCCTCCGAGATCGAGCACGACGGCAAGCGCGTCGTCTTCCTCGATACGCCGGGTCACGAAGCGTTCACGGCCATGCGCGCCCGTGGCGCCAGGGTCACGGACATCGCCATCATCGTGGTCGCCGCCGACGACGGGGTCATGCCCCAGACGCTCGAGGCCATCAGCCACGCCAAGGCGGCCCGGGTCCCGATCGTCATCGCCCTCAACAAGATCGACAAGCCGGACGCGGATCCGACCAGGGTCAAGACCGAGCTGACCGAGGCGGGTATCGTCATCGAGGAGTACGGCGGCGACGTGCCGCTTGTCCCGGTGTCGGCCAAGACGCGCGTCGGACTCGACGAGCTGATCGAGATGATCCTGCTCGTCGCCGATCTCCAGGAGCTCAAGGCCGACCCGGCCCGGAGCGCCATCGGGACCATCGTCGAGGCCCAGATGGACAAGACTCGCGGCGCCATCGCGACCGCCCTCGTCCAGACGGGCACGCTCAAGGTCGGCGACATCATCGTCGTCGGCGAGACATTCGGGCGGGTCAAGGCGCTGGAGAACGATCGCGGCAAGCGGGTCAAGACCGCCGGACCAGCCAGCGCCGTGGTCGTCCTCGGCCTGTCCGAGGTCCCAGCCGCCGGCGACATCCTGCGCGTCGTCGCCGACGAGAAGGCCGCCCGGACCATGGTCGAGGGGCGCAAGGCCGATGTTGCCGCCAAGGGCGGTGATGGCAGTGGTCGAGCGACCCTCGAGGACCTGTACCGCCAGATCCAGGCGGGCCAGGCCAAGGAGCTTCGGATCATCCTCAAGTCGGACGTGTCCGGGTCGCTCGGTGCGATCACCCACGCCCTCGAGCAGCTCGACCAGGACGAGGTCCGCCTCAACGTTCTGCACGAAGCCGCCGGGGACATCACGGACAACGACATCATGCTGGCCACCGCGTCGAACGCGATCGTCGTCGGCTTCAGCACGGGCATCACGGAAACGGCTCGCCGCGCTGCCGAGGCCGAGGGTGTCGATGTCCGCCTGTACGACATCATCTACAAGCTGACCGACGACATCGACGCGGCGCTCAAGGGCCTCCTCGAGCCCGAGATCGTGGAAGTCGTGGAGGGCCGGGCGGAGGTCCGCCAGATCATCAAGGTCGGCAAGAGCACGGTCATCGCCGGTTCCTACGTCACCGACGGCCGGATGGTCCGGGGTGGTGCGCGGGTCTGGCGTGGCGGCAAGATCATCGCGACGGACCGGATCGAGTCATTGCGGCGCTTCCGCGACGACGTCCGTGAGGTCGCGGCGAACTTCGAGTGCGGCATCGGGCTGGCCAACTTCCACGACATCGCGGAAGGCGACATCATCGAATGCTTCACCTCGCAGACCATCAGCCGAGCCGTCTCGGGCTGATGGCCGTGGCCAGCACAGCCCGTCGTTCCGGCCGCACGGGCAGCTGAGCCATGGGCCAGCGGATGAGCCGCGTCGATGAGCTCCTGCGCCAGGAGATCGGGGCGATCGTGGCGCGTGACGTGGCCGATCCACGGGTCGGCTTCGCCACGATCACGAGGGTCGAGACGACGAACGATCTGCGCCATGCCAAGGTCTGGGTGAGCGTCATCGGCCAGCCGGTGGAGCGCACCGCGACCATCGCCGCGCTCGGTCGGGCGATGCCGTTCGTCCGCCGCGAGCTTGGCAAGACGCTGCGCATCCGGCGCATCCCGGACCTGCACGTGCACCAGGACGACACCGCCGAGCGGGGAACGCGCGTGCTGCAGCTGCTCAGCGAGCTGGCGGCCGGGGGCGTTCCCGACCCCGATCTGCCCCTCGGCGAGACCTTGCCGACTCCGGTCCTGCGGGTCCACCACGAGGGTGACCTGCCCGACGAGCCGCCCTCAGCGGTCCGCGAGCCGGTCGTCCGCCGTCGGAAATGGAGCCCGGGGCAGGGGACTGGCCGAACGACTGGTCGAGCGCCCGGCCGGACTCCCCGGGACGACCGACGATGATCCTCGCCACGGAACGGGATCTTGGCGCGTACCTCGACGCCGTGCCGGCCCTCGTCGTCGAGCGTATCCGTGGCGCGCGCCGGGTCCTCGCGGTCAGTCACGAGAACCCGGATGCGGACACGCTCGGCGCGACACTCGGGGTCGTGGCCCTGGTCGAGGCCCTGGGTGGGGTCGCCGACGCGGTGTGCACGGACCCTGTGCCAGCCCTGTACGGCTTCATCGCGGGCGTCGATCGGTTCCGGACCGACCCCACGCCGGACGCCGCCTATGACCTCGCGGTCATCTCCGACTGCGGGTCCCTCGACCGGGTCGGGGCAGTCGGTGTCCGCCATGCCGACCTCTTCGCGCAGTTGCCCCGCGTTGTCATCGATCATCACGCGTCCAACGACAGCGCGGGCGATGCCGACTGGATCGAGCCCCACTCGGCGGCGACCTGCGAGATGGTGGCGCTGCTCGCGGCGCGCCTCGGCGTTCCGTTCACGGCCGGCGGCGGCACCCTGGCCGCGGCCCTGATGGCCGGCATCGTGATGGACACGGCGACATTCGCTCATCCCAACGCGACGCCCCGGACCCTGGCGGTCTCGGCAGCGCTGGTCGCGGCGGGTGCCCCGCTCTCGGACATCTCGCGGCGCCTGTATCGCTCCAAGCCCACGGGCCAGTTGCGGCTCTTCGGCCGCGTCCTCGACCGCCTGGAGAGCTCGGCCAAAGGCCGCGTCGTGTCGTCAACGCTGCTCCTGGCGGACCTCGTCGCGACCGGCACGATCTCGTCGCACAGCGAGGGCATCATCGACCTGCTCGCCCAGTCCGACGAGGCCGAGGTCGCGATCCTGTTCAAGGAAGCCGAGGAGGGGACCGCCACCCGGGTCAGTGTCCGGACCAAGCCAGGCGGCGTGGATGCGACCGTGCTGACGGGCGTGTTCGGGGGTGGGGGACACGCCCGAGCGGCCGGGGCCAGCGTGTCACTGCCCGTCGACCAGGCACGGCCGGCGGTCCTGGCCGAGGCGGCACGCCTGGCCGCTGCCGTCGCCCGCTGACCGTGGCCCACGCGTCGCTCGGCCCGGGGCTGGACGGCATCCTGATCGTGGACAAGCCGATCGGGCCGACCTCGCACGACATCGTGGGTCTCATCCGGCGGCTCGCCGCGACCAAGCGGGTCGGGCACGGCGGCACCCTCGATCCCTTCGCGAGCGGCGTCCTGCCGGTCTTTCTTGGGCGGGGCACGCGACTCGTCGAATTCCACCTCACCGACACCAAGGCGTATCGGGCCACGGTCTGTTTCGGGGCTTCGTCGTCCACCGATGACCTCGAGGGCGAGCTGACCCCGGCGGCTGGCCCGGCTCCGGATCAGGCGGCACTCAAGGCGGCGCTGCCGGCCTTCACCGGCCCCATCGCGCAACGGCCACCCGCCTACTCGGCGATCAAGGTCGGCGGACGCCGTGCGTACGCGCTCGCGCGGGCCGGCGAGACGGTCGAGCTCGCGGCGCGGCAGATCACCATCGAGGCCCTCTCGCTAGTGGCGTGGGACGGCGCAGATCCGGATCGACCCATCGCCATCCTCGATGTCACCTGTTCTGCGGGCACCTACATCAGGTCCCTCGCCCGGGACCTCGGCGAGCACTTGGGCAGTGCCGCCTACCTCGGTGCGCTGCGGCGCACGGCGGCCGGGCCATTCACCATCGACGATGTCGTCACCCTGGATGCCGTCCGCGACGCGACCGCCGGCGGGCCGGACGGCCTCCTGCCGCTGCTGCGACCCATCGACGCGGGGCTCGAGCGCTTCCCGGAGGTCGCGTTGGACGCGGCGGAACTCGCCGCCGTCGCCAAGGGCCAGTTCGTGCGCCCGGTCGCGGGGTTCGTGACGGGCGCCGAGCGCTATCGGCTGCGCGCGCCGTCGGGAGCCCTGGCGGCCATCGCCACGGAAGCCGGGACGGGCCGACTCGCCCCGGACAAGGTGCTGGTGGCGGCCACGGTGGACGCCTGATGGATGTCGTCCCGGGCATCGCCGCACTCCGTCCTGAGCACGGGCCCGCGTTTGTGGTCATCGGCGTCTTCGATGGACTCCATCGCGGTCATGCATATCTCCTGGACCACCTGGTCGCTGGAGCGGCGGCGCGATCTGCGCGACCCATGGTCATCACCTTCGATCACCATCCGGACGAGGTCCTGACGGGCTCCGCGCCGCCGTTGCTCATCGATCCCGACGAGCGCCTGGAGCGCCTGGCCGCAGCCGGCGTCGGGGTGACCGTCGTTCAGCATTTCGACGAGGCCGTCCGGCACACGAGCTACGACGCGTTCGTTCAGGCGATCGCGGATCAGGCCGGCCTCGCAGGACTGCTCATGACCCCCGATGCCGCGTTCGGTTTCGAGCGGCGGGGCACTCCGGAGGCCCTCACCGCGCTCGGGGCGCGCGTCGGCTTCGATGTCGTGGTCATCGAACCGTTCAGCCTCGAGGGCCGGCCGGTGCGCAGTTCCGAGGTGCGTGCCGCGATCGCCCGCGGGGATCTGGCAGGGGCGGCCAGCCTGCTGGGACGGCCGGTGACGCTGCGCGGACGCCTCGATGGTGGGCAGGTGCGGCTCGACCAACCGCACGCGCTACCGCCAGACGGCATCTATCCCGCTCGGATCGGCGAGGATGCCGCGACATTGACCGTCGAGGGTGGCGAACTCAGTGTTGCGAGCGCGGGCGCCGGCGCGGTGACGGACGGTCCGGTCGAGTTGCTGCTGGGCCAGCGCAGAGGTTAGAGGCCGGGCTGCCAGAGCGGCTCGGGCACGCCGCGTTCGTGGTTCTCGTAGCGGGCCATCACGAACAGCGCGTCGGACAGTCGATTGAGGTAGGGGAGGACCAGCTCCCCGATCGGTTCCTCGTGACTGAGGGTGAT
>JANOTJ010000575.1:0-2492 GCA_031416295.1 Chloroflexota bacterium | reverse complement strand
CCAGCGCATCCGGACCGAGTTCATCGACAACCTGTCCCACGAACTGCGGACGCCCCTGACGACGGTCAGCCTGCTTGCCGAGACCCTGAGCCGGGAGGCGGCCACGGTCGGTGCCGCGATCCCGCCCAAGATGCGCGACCGAATCGGTAAGATCGAGGTCGAGACCGGGCACCTGGTACAGATGGTCAACGAGCTGCTGGACCTGTCCCGGATCGAGAGCGGTGGCACGCTGCGCCTCGTGGACGGGCTGGACATGGGCCGGATCGCCGCCGACTCGGCCGAGCGCCTGCGACTCTTCGCCGAGCGCCAGGGCGTGGACCTCCGGGTCGAGGCGGGCCGCGGCGTGCCGGCGGTCCGTGGCGATGGGGCGCGGCTCGGCCAGGTCGTCGTCAACCTCGTCCACAACGCCGTGAAGTTCAGCCCCGACGGGGGTGCCGTCGTGGTCAGCGCACGGGCCGTCCAGGATGAGGTCGTCACCTCCGTGCAGGATCACGGTGTGGGTGTCCCGAAGGCCGCCCAGGAGCGCATCTTCGAGCGCTTCTACAAGGTCGATCGGGCGCGTTCCCGGGGTGAGGCCAGCGGCACCGGCCTTGGCCTGGCCATCGCCCGTCACGTCATCGAGCAGCACGGCGGACGGATCTGGGTCGAGTCGACGGAAGGCCGAGGCTCCACGTTCTCGTTCGCGCTCCCGATCTCGCGCAATCACGATCTCGGCTGACCCACGACAACGGAGACATCGAATGGACCGGCTGCACGTCGCGACCCTGAATATCCTGAACCTGGCCGACCGCTGGCCAGAGCGACAGGGGCTCATCTACGCCGATATGGCCGCCCTCCAGCCCGACCTGCTCGGGCTCCAGGAGGTGGTCTACGTGATGCACCAGGACCGGCTGATCGGTGCGGCTGGCTTCGGGGACTACGCGGCGCATCGGGCCTGGGCGGGTCGGCCCGAGTATGGCAACAGCCTGCTCGTGCGCCGGCCGCTGGAGGCCGGCGCACTGGAGCGCCTGGACCTTGGCTTCGGACGATCGGCGATGCGAGCCGTGGTACGGCTGCCAGGTGGAGCCGCCGTGCTGATCGGCGTGACCCACCTCCACCATGTCGTCGCGGGCGACGTCGAGCGCGATGAGCAGGCCCGCCAGCTGCTCGAGTGGCTGGTCGGGGCGCCCCCGACGGATGCCCAGGTCGTCGTGGGCGACTTCAATGCCGAGCCGGTCGAGCCGACCTATGCCCGGATGGCGGCAGCCGGATTCCGGTCGGCGATGGTCGACGCGAACGGCGAGGATCCCGCGCTGACCTGGCCATCGGGCCTCCAGGCGCCCGGAATGGATACCGACGGCGACCCGGGCTGCCTCGACTACATCTGGGTCCGCGGCGCGGTCCGGGTCGCCTCGGCCCGCCTCGTCTTCGACCGGTCGGCGAGCGACGATGCGACGCTCTTCCCGAGTGATCACCTCGGCATCTCGGCGCAGCTCGAGATCGGGTAGGGGAGGCGACGGTGGGGACCTTGCGCCTGGCGCACCGCGGGGACTGGCGGGTGGCGCCGGAGAACGGTCTGGCCGCCCTGCTGGCGGCCGTCGAGGTGCCTGGCTGCGACGGCCTGGAGTTCGATGTCCGCGTCGCGGCGGACGGCGTGCCGGTCCTCCTCCACGACGAGACGCTGACCCGGGTCCAGGGGCGGCCGGAGCGGGTGGATGCGCTGCCGTCGGCGACGCTCGGCGAGCTCGGTGTGCCGACCCTCCAGGATGTCCTGGTCGCCCTGCCGCGAGGCGCATTCCTGGACGTCGAGCTCAAGGGGTTCCACGATCGGACCGTCGTGGAGGTGCTGGCCGCGGGCCGTGGGGCGGACCTGCGCCGCGCGGTCGTGTCGTCGTTCGAGGCGGAGACCCTGGAGCGGGTCGGCAGCCTGGCCCCGACCTGGCCGCGCTGGCTCAATGCCGACGACCTGTCGCCGGCGACCGTGGCGCGGGCGGTCGAGCTTCGCTGTCGCGGGATCGCGGCCGAGTGGCACGCCATCGACGGCGCGGCGATGCGCCGAGCGCGCGCGGCTGACCTGGAGGTCGCGGTGTGGACCGTCCGGCGCCGGTCGACCTTCGCGCGCCTCGCCGCGCTCGGCGTGGCGGCTATCTGTGTCGAGGCGGCCGCGCTCGACGGTTGAGGCGGCCGGCCCGGCGCGCGCGACGGTCCCGCTCGGCGTGCGACGGGACGGCTATCGTCGCGCCATGACGACCGAACGCCGCGATCGCACGCGATGAGCGAGTCCGCGGACCTCGTCGTCGTCGGCGCGGGCACTCTCGGCGGCTGGGCATCGGTCTTCGCCGCGGCCGAGGGCGTCGGACGGATCGTCGTTTTGGAGCATGGCCGAGCGGGGATGGGCGCGTCGTCCCGGGCGGCTGGCGTGGTCCGTGCCCAGGGCGGCACGCCCGCCACGGTCGCCCTGGGCCGCTGGTCGATCGACTTCTACCGCGGCCAGCAGGCCGCGTACGGGACGG
>JANOTJ010000574.1:0-2310 GCA_031416295.1 Chloroflexota bacterium | reverse complement strand
CCAGCCGCCCGGGACGACGCGCCCATCCCCGCTCGGCCATGCTCCAGGACGACGATCCGTCCGACGCCCTCGGCCGCGGCGAAGACCGATGCCCAGCCGCCGAGAGTGCCCGCGCCGACGACGACGAGGTCCGCGGACTCGGTCACGACGGATCACCATCCAGAGCCGCCGCCTCGGCACAGATGGCCACGACCCCGAGGCGCGCCAGGCGGGCATAGGTCGGCCGACGCCGGACCGTCCAGGCCGCGACCTCGAGGTCCGCGGCGCGCGCCCGGGCGAGGGACCCGGCGTCGACGGCCCGCCACGCCACCGAGATCCCGCGACAGCCGAGCTCCGTCGCGAGGGCGATGGTGTGAGGGACGAGGTCGCCGGCATTAAGCCAGCGTGGCCACGCCGGAGCGAGGCCGCCGATCCGCTCCAGGGTCTCGGCCTCGAAGGACGAGATCACGGCCCGCCCAAGATCAGCGCCGCGACCGGCCGCCAGGACCTCCACCACGGCGCGATCGTGGAGCCCCTTGAGCTCGATGTCGAGAAAGGCTCGACGAGGGATCGCCGCCAGCACGTCCGCAAGGCTCGGGACCCCGAGGTCATCGAGGGCCGCCGAGGTCAGCGCATCAACCCGCTCCGGCCGACCCTGGACGCGCATCAGCGTCTCGTCATGGATGACGACCGGGATGCCGTCGGCGGACGTCCGCACATCGAATTCGAGCCCGTCGCAGCCCGGGATGGCCAACGCCGCACGCAGCGCCGGCAGCGTGTTCTCCGGGCTGCGACGCCAGTCGCCGCGGTGGGCGAGACGGAGGGTGCGCATTGGTCGCCAGCCCTAGCCGATCTCGAGGTGGGCGCTCAGTCCGAGATGGTCGCTCGGGTACAGCGTCGGGTCCTCGGGATGGGGCCGGTCGAACGCCAGCCGCGCCGACGCCACGCGGACCGCGCCGCGGACCCAGATGTAGTCGAGGCAGCCCGGGTCGCCGTCGGTATCCATCCCGGGCGCCTGGAGGCCCGATGGCCAGGTCAGCGCGGGATCCTCGCCGTTCGCCTCGACCATCGCCGATCGGAATCCGGCTGCCGCCATCCGGGCGTACGTCGGCTCGACCGGTTCGGCATTGAAGTCGCCCACGACGACCTGGGCATCCGTCGGTGGCGCCCCGACCAGCCACTCGAGCAGCTGGCGGGCCTGCTCATCGCGCTCGGCGTCGCCCGCGACGACATGGTGGAGGTGGGTCACGCCGATCAGCACGGCGGCTCCACCTGGCAGCCGTACCACGGCTCGCATCGCCGATCGTCCGAAGCCAAGGTCCAGGCGCTCCAGCGCGCCGGCCTCCAGCGGCCGGCGCACGAGCAGGCTGTTCCCATACTCGGGCCGACCCGCCCAGGCCCGATGGGCCGCGTAGTCGCCCACACCGGCCGCGCCGATCAGCCGATCCTGGTGCATCACGTAGACGACCTCCTGGAGCCCGAGCAGGTCGGGCTGGAGGGCGGCCATATCGGCGTAGATGAGCCCCTGTCGCTCTGGCCAGCGGTCGGCCAGGTTCAGGATGTTCAGGGTCGCGACGTGCAGCCGGTCCATTCGATGTCTCCGTTGCCGTGGGTCAGGCGAGATCGTGATCGCGCGAGATCGGGAGCGCGAACGAGAACGTCGAGCCTCGACCTTCCGTCGACTCGACCCAGATCCGTCCGCCGTGCTGCTCGATGACGTGACGGGCGATGGCCAGGCCCAGGCCGGTGCCGCCGGCCTCGCCTCGGGAACGCGCCCGATCTACCTTGTAGAAGCGCTCGAAGATGCGCTCCTGGGCGGCCTTCGGGACGCCTACACCGTGATCCTGCACGGAGGTGACGACCTCATCCTGCACGGCCCGTGCGCTGACCACGACAGCACCCCCGTCGGGGCTGAACTTCACGGCGTTGTGGACGAGGTTGACGACGACCTGGCCGAGCCGCGCCCCATCGCCACGGACCGCCGGCACGCCGCGGCCCGCCTCGACCTGAAGGTCCACGCCCTGACGATCGGCGAAGAGTCGCAGGCGCTCGGCCGAGTCGGCGGCGATCCGGCCCATGTCCAGCCCGTCCACGAGGCGCAGCGTGCCACCGCTCTCGATGCGGGACAGGTCCAGCAGCTCGTTCACCATCTGTACCAGGTGCCCGGTCTCGACCTCGATCTTGCCGATCCGGTCGCGCATCTTGGGCGGGATCGCGGCACCGACCGTGGCCGCCTCCCGGCTCAGGGTCTCGGCAAGCAGGCTGACCGTCGTCAGGGGCGTCCGCAGTTCGTGGGACAGGTTGTCGATGAACTCGGTCCGGATGCGCTGG
>JANOTJ010000573.1:0-2009 GCA_031416295.1 Chloroflexota bacterium | reverse complement strand
GTGCGGGTAGATGGGGATGCAGTGGCCGCCGACGCCGATGCCCGGCTGGTGGATGTGCGAGTACGGCTGGCTGTTGGCCGCGGCGATGACCTCGGTCACGTCCACGCCGATCCGGTCCGCGTATCGAGCGAACTCGTTGGCCAGCGCGATGTTCACGTCGCGGTACGTCGTGTCGGCAAGCTTGCTGAACTCGGCGGCCTCGGCCGAGGACATCGCCACGATCTCGGCGTCCAGGACGCTGTCGTAGAAGGCGGCCGCCCGGTCCCGCGACAGAGCGCCCAGCCCGCCGACGAGCTTCGGGTACGTGTTGAGGTTGGACAGCGCCGCGCCGCTGTACAACCGCTCCGGCGAGAACGCGACGAGGATGCCGTCGTCGCCATCGACCTCGGCGCGCAACCCGCTCGCCGCCTCAAGCCGCGGCGCGTATCGATCGCGCGTGTCACCGACCGGCAGCGTCGTCTCGAACACGACCAGCGAGCCGGCATGGACACCAGGCGCGATGGCCTCCACGGCGCTGTCCATGTGCCGGTAGTCGGGCTGTGACGCCGCATCGAGCATGACCGGCACGATGAGCACGACGACGTCGGCCTCGCGCGCGGCGGCCGCGCCATCGGTCGTGGCCCGCAGCAGCCCGGCGCCGTGGGCGCGCGCCACGAGATCCCCGAGCCCGGGCTCCTCGTCGACGTGCGAGCGGCCCTCGTTGATGGACGCCACGACCCGCTCGTCGATGTCGACGGCGATGACCGACCAGCCGTGCGAGGCGAACTGCGCGGCCAAGGGCAGGCCCATCTTCCCGGCACCGACCACGGCCACGACGCCAGCCGTCCCGGGCGCGCCACGCCACGGCGAGACACGGCGCGCCTCCGGCCGGTGCACGCACGGCCGCGGTGAAGAGGCGAAGGAACCGCCGGCCAGGTTCGCCGTGATGGACGGACGATCGGTGATGCTCATCGAGCCGCGACCGGCGCGGGCAGCTCGACGGCCCGGCGCTCGTGCGCGGCGCGCAGCAGCGCATCGGCGACGACCACGGCCCAGCGGCCGTCCTCTGCGTCCACGACCGGCCGACCGCCGTTGCGCACGACGTCGACGAACGCGTCCAGTTCGGCCGCCAGCGGTTCCCCGGACGCGACCGGCAGGTCGATCGATTCGCCCTCGAAGGTCGGGGCGTAGCCGGAGATGAGCCTCGGGTTCGTCGTGTCGGTGGAGCGCGTGAACGTCAGCCGCTGGGTGAGGTAATCGAGCTCGAACATGCCCTCCTCGCCGACAACGGTGAGCGTCCGGCGCTTGGCCGGCGTCAGCCAGTCCACGTCGAGCATGGCGACCGTGCCCGACGGGAACGACAACAGCCCGAACAGCAGGTCCTCGTGATCCTGGTGGACGCGCTGGGCGATCTCTGCGGACAGCCGCGAGGGCCGCTCCCCGGCGACGAACGACAGGATGTCGACGTCGTGCGTGGCGAGGTCGATGGTCACCCCGACGTCGCGGATGCGCGCCGGGAACGGGCCCGCCCGCCGCGAGGTGATCGCGTAGACCGTGGACAGCCAGCCCTCACGGAGCAGTCGTCCGAGCTCCAGGACCGCGGGGTTGAAGCGCTCGACATGTCCGACGGCGACGGGCACGCCCCTTACGGCGGCAGCGGCCACGATCGCGTCGGCCTCGACGGGGGTCGCAGCGAGCGGCTTCTCGACGAGCAGCGCGATCCCCCGCTGGATGGCGGCGAGGGCCAGGGGGAGATGAGTGGTCGTCGGCGAGGCGATGACCAGCGCATCGAGCGCGAGGGCGTGCGAGGTCGCGTCGGCATCGAGCGCCTCGTGCGCATCCGTGACGCCCTGGGCGCCCGGCGCGGTCGCCAGCGCGGCGGCGAGCGCGTCCGGGATGGGATCCGCGACGAGGACCAGGTCCACGTCCGGGCGCGCCGCAAGCAGGCGCAGGTGGTTCCGGCCCATCGCGCCCAGACCGACGAGGCCCACCCGGACCGGGCGATCGCCGCCGACCGGCCGCCAGCGCGC
>JANOTJ010000572.1:0-2396 GCA_031416295.1 Chloroflexota bacterium | reverse complement strand
CCCGCGATCGCCGCGGTGGTGTCGGTGTCGTGGCCGTACGCCACGGCGCGCTGGATCGTATCTCGATAGTCTCGCGCCGGCGAACGCATCCCAGGCGGACCAGAAACTGTCCCAAACGCGGCCGCGACCCCCGCGCTCGGCGTAGGCCCCGAGGTGATCGAGCGCCGCGAGGTGGTCGACTGCTCGACTGGCGTCGTAGACGTTCCGAATCGACGCCAGTGCATCCTGGAGTGGGGCCTCTCGCCCGCCGGTGCCTGCGAGCAGACGCCGAACGAGGATCGAGTAGAGAGCGCACGCCACCTGCGCTCGAACCGTCCCATGGGTGACCCGCGAGGCTCGATGGGCCAGCGAGACCAGGTCGGCATCCGACGCATCACGCTCGACGAGGGCCACCGGCAGGATCCGCATGAGTGAGCCGTTGCCGTTGGCCCGCTCGTGGCTCGGGCCCGCCTCCTCAGCGGGCGCGCCTTCCTCGAAGGCGCGAAGCGCCTCGGCTGTCGTCGTCCCGGCATCGAACCGCCCGTCGCCATCGGGTGTGTACGCCGTCCCCTTGTACCAGTCGAGGGAGCGCCGCGCCTGATCCGTGGTGTCGAACCCGACCGACAGCAACGAATCGAGCAGCGCGAGCATGAGGGCACCGTCGTCGCTCCATGTCCCCGGAGGCTGGTGCCAGGTGCCCTTGACACCAAAGACGACCTGATCCGCCGGCGTCGCCGGACGGAACTCGTACGGCACGCCGACCGCGTCTCCGACGAGGTGGCCCCAGACCGCACCAGCCAACCGTTCGTAGAGCTCGGTCGTCGGACTCATCGCGTTTCCTCCAGTGCGTGGTGTCCACGTAGGCCGCGCGGGCGTACCGACACGCGTCGGCACATCGGCCGGTAGTCGCACCACTCGCAGACCCTTCGGTGCTCGGGCGTGAGTAACGAGGCGGTGATCACGAGGTGAGCCCCAGGTAACGGGCCGTGCCTACTGTCCGTCGATGTCGAGGACCTACGATTGGGATCCCGAGAAGGCGGAGGCCAACCTGCGCAAGCACGGCGTGTCATTCGAAGAGGCGCAGACTGTGCCCGATAGCCGCTTCGCGCGATGGTTCCAGGACGAGGCTCACTCCGAACACGAGGAGCGCTCCTGGGTCATCGGCCCGTCCACCTTTGGGACGCTCTTGCTCGTGGTAACGTCTGAAGGCGGCCCCAAGCCACGAATCATCTCCGCATGGCGCGCCACGAAGCGTGAACGACGTGAATACGAAAGTCGCTGAACCCAGATCCCGGCCCGTTGCCGATGACGAGCGCCCGGACACGAGCCACCTCGACTGGAGCAAGGCGATCATCGGGCGGCGGGCTCGAAAGCCCGGTGAGACGACCGAGGTCTTCATCGACGGCGCAGTGGCGTACCGATTGCGCCTGATCCCGTCGAACAAGGTACTCAGCAGTTTTGGGACCACACTTGAGGCTTGGCCTGTGATCATCGCCACGATCGAGGGCGGTCGGTCGCCACGAACGCTCGCGTTCGATGCCATCTTTGCGGACGGCGCGACCGCCAAGGTGTCGGCTGGCCCACGTCTCGAAATGTGGGCACGACACAACAACGGCGCACCCAACCCGTACGGTGACCTGTGGACCACCGCGTCGCGCGGCGTCGCCGAGAGCTGAGTCCGATCATCTCCCCGTCCGGCCGGGCCATGATCGATCGTCATACGCGCTCCGGGCACATCGGCCGGTAGTCGCACCACCGACACGGCTCCCCCTGTGTCGCCCCGAATTCCCCTGCCCGCATCCGCGAGACCCGCGCCAGGACGTCCGCCCGGGCGAGGTCCAGCTGCTCGTCCGTGCGGGTCGTGGACAGGCGCAGGGCCGACTCGGTGAAGTCGAGGGTCACCCGTTCCGGCGTGCCAAGGCCCAGGGCATCGCGGCAGGCGAGCGCGTAGATGGAAGACTCGACCTTGCCGGTCTTGTAGTCGATGACTTCGATGCCGCCCGACGGGAGTTGATCGATCCGGTCGATGGAGCCGGTGATGACCACCGGTAGCGCAACCATCCCCGTCACGACCTACCACCGTTCGCTCCGACGCTCGCGACGGACCGGTCGACATCGAAGCCGTAGTCGGTGAGCCTGCGGCGCGCGATCGCACGCTCCTCATCGGGGAACAGGTCGGCCCACTCGGGGCGGAGGATGACGGCCTCGACCGTTGGATCCAGACGTCCCCGGTGGATCAGCTGCCGTGCGGTCCGATATCCCCCGAGCTCAGCGGCGCTGATCAACTGCAGGAAGTACGTGGCGTTGTAACTCGCCTCGCAATTCGCCCGCAGGTATAGATCCACCATGGCCCCATGAAAGGCGAGTTCCCGGTCCGTCGTCACCTTGGCTGCCCTCCGATACTGCGAGTAGCGCGC
>JANOTJ010000571.1:0-2749 GCA_031416295.1 Chloroflexota bacterium | reverse complement strand
CCTGCGCTCGGCCGGGGAGGCCCTGCCGCGGCTGGCTGAGGGGCGGATGCGCAGCGCCAGGTCGGCCGTGGACGCGGCGGGCTCGGCACTCGCGGTGCTCGGGCCATCAGCCACCCTGGAGCGCGGCTACGCGATCGTGCGCCGGACCTCGGACGGCTCCATCGTGCGCGATCCATCGGCGGCTCCAGGCGGTACGCGATTGGCGGTGCGTGTCGCGCACGGCGAGTTCGAGGCCGATGCCGTGGAGCCCGGGCGCGCGGGCCCGCCCACGTGACGGAGCTCTTCGTGTTCATCACGGCCGTCGCCGCGTTCGCCATCGGCGGCGTCGCCATCGGTATGCTGGTCGCTCCGCGCCTGGCGCGGTTGATGGAGCCCCCCGACGAGGACGACAGTGACGGACCGGCCTGACGGCGCACTTCCCGACGCACTTCCCGACGCACCTCCCGACGCAAGCCCGGTGGACGAGCTGTCGTTCGACGAGGCTCTGGCCGAGCTCCAGCAGACGATCGCCACGCTCGAAGCCGGCGGGCAGCCGCTCGAGTCGACGCTCACCCTTCACGAACGTGGGGCAGCCCTCCTGGGACGTTGCGAGACCCTGCTGCGTGGCGCCGAGCTCCGGATGCAGCAGCTCGTGGTCCGGCCTGGCGGCGCGGTGGAGGCCGAGGACCTGCGCCCGGCGCCCGACGCCGAGCCCTGACCGGCCGGTCCTGGCCCGGCCGTTTGGCGCGTCGCCGCCTGAGCGCGTGCCGCGCCAAGGGCCCACGCCGATGACCTACCCCTCCGACCGCGGCCCCAGCAACCGGCTCGGTGTGATCATGCCCTTGCCCTTGACCTGGATCGCCTCGCGATCGACGACCCGGAACGAGGTGGCGAGGCGAGCCGCGGCCGTCGGCCCGAGGGTGATTGCGTCCGGCTCGCCGTTCGACTCCATGCGGCTGGCCGTATTGACCGTGTCGCCCCACAGGTCGTAGCTGAATTTGCGCCGACCGATGATGCCGGCGATGACGGGTCCCGTTTCGATGCCGATCCGGATGTGCACGTCGACACCGGTCGCGCGCAGCCGCGCGGCTTCATCGAGCATCCGCAGCGCCATCGACGCCACCGCCTCAGCGTGGTCGGGCCGGGCCATGGGCAGGCCGCCCGCGACCATGTACGCGTCGCCGATCGTCTTGATCTTCTCGAGGCCGTAGGCGTCCGCCAGACTGTCGAACGCCGTGAACAGTCGATCGAGCAGGTCGACCACGGCGTCCGGTCCCGCCCGTTCGGCGAACGGCGTGAAGTCGACGATGTCGGCGAACAGGACGGTGACGTCGGGATGCTGGTCGGCGATACGCGAACCTCCATCTAGTCCCTCGAGGGCCTTGAGGCGGTCCGCGATGACGTCCGGGAGGATGTTCCGGAGCAGCCCGTCCGAGGCCGCCCGTGCCCGCTCCCGGTCGCGCACGAAATACTGGAGCAGCACGTAGGCCACAAACGCGACGGATCCGACATTGAGGACGAAGAACACGGTTCGGACCCCGTCGGGGAGGGGCTCGGCGTTCGCGGCCAGGGTCGGATCCAGGACGCCCGACACGATGACCAGGGCGATGAACGCCACGAACCATGGAACGGCCCGCCGCGCATCGAGGAAGTACACCGCCCCGAAGGCTGAGACGAGGGCCCACAGGCAGACCGCCGACGCGTTCTCGAAGCCACCGAGCACCCACTGGAGGGCGAACGGCAGGACGAGCATCAAGGTCAGCTGGACCGTCCGGAACCGGTCGAACCCCTTCGTCCGCCACAGGGCGGCCAGCCCGACCACCGAGATGACCTGATAGGCCCCGGGAATGGCCGCAGCCAGCGGCCGCCCGAGGGCGAGGTAGGTGGTCGTCCAGCCGATCGCGAGCAGCGTAACCACCGTCGCGGCGATGGTCAGGGTACGCTTCCGAACGACGAGGTCCGGGTCGTCGCCGGGCGCACATCCGATCGAGGCGTATCGTTCGACGGTGGTCATCGCGCCCCAACTGTAGTACGCCGGCCGTCCGATAGCGGGCCGCCAGGAAAACGGGCGACCGCGTGGGAACAGGTTTAGAATGCGGCCGAATCAGCGCCCATCCATCCGATCACGCTCCCGAGGCGAATCAACGACCGTGACCATCCTGTCCGAGCTCCAGGGCCCAGCCGATCTGCGCGGCATGGATGAGATCCAGCTCGCGGAGCTCGCCGTCGAGATTCGCGACACCATCATCCGGACCGTCGCTGTGACTGGCGGCCACCTCGGCTCCTCGCTTGGTGTCGTGGAGGTCACCCTCGCCCTGCACAGACTCCTCGAGTCGCCGCGCGACCGCATCGTCTGGGACACCGGCCATCAGGCCTATCCGCACAAGCTCCTGACCGGTCGCCTGGAGCGCTTCGGGACCCTCCGCCAGCTCGATGGCATCGGCGGATTCCCGCGGCGCTCGGAGTCCCCCCACGACGTCTTCGATGGCGGTCATGCGGGCACCGGCCTGTCCATCGCCCAGGGCCTCGCCGAAGCCCGCGATCTTCGTCACGGCCTGGAGCGCATCGCGGTCGTGATCGGCGATGCGGCACTGATGAGTGGCCTCTCGCTGGAGGCGCTCAACGACATCGGCCAGCGCCAGACCCAGGTGCTCATCGTCGTCAACGACAACGAGATGTCGATCAGCCCGACCGTCGGTGCCCTCTCGAAGTACCTCTCGCAGGTCAAGCTGTCCGGTGCGTGGCGCCAGAGCAAGAGCGCCTACGACCG
>JANOTJ010000570.1:0-2437 GCA_031416295.1 Chloroflexota bacterium | reverse complement strand
CACCCTCCCACGGCCCCGCCTGACGGTGACCATCGCGGTCCACGACGAGGCCGGGCAGATCGCATCGCGCATCGCTGACGCCCTCGACCAGACGGCCAGTGGCGCCGACGTGCTGGAGGTCCTGGTGGGCTCCGACGGGTCCACCGACGACACTGAGGCCATCGTCACCGACATCGCGGCGGGAGACCCGCGGGTGCGCCTGCTCGTGCTGCCGCGCGGCGGCCAGACCGCCACCCAGCACGCACTCTTCCAGGCCGCCCGTGGCGACGTCGTCGTTCTGACCGACGCCGAGACCCGGTTCGCCCCGGGCTGCCTTGCGGCGCTTGGGGATGCCCTGCGCGACCCACGCGTCGGCTGCGCAACCGGCCGGCTGGAGTGGCGCGGCGAGGCGGCAACGGCGACGTCCGCACAGGAAGGTCTGTACTGGCGCTACGAGCGTCGTGTCCGCGACCTGGAGAGCCGCGCCGGACTCCTGACGGCGGTCACGGGTGCGCTGCTCGCCGTGCGTCGCTCCACCTATCGGCCGGTGCCGCCGACCGCGTCGATGGACCACCTGCTGCCGCTGTACGTGCGCGAGGAGGGCGGGCTCGTCGTCTATGTGCCCGATGCGGTCGCCACGGACCGTCCGATCAGCGGGGTCCGCGAACAGTTCCGCAACCGGACCCGGACCGCGACGAGGGGCATCCGGTCCAACCTGTCCATGGCCGGACGGCTCGCGCCGTGGCGCCGCCCCGGCGGCGCCCTGGCCATCTGGTCGCACAAGCTGCTTCGCTGGGCGACGCCCTGGTTCGTGGCCATCGCCGGCGTGTCCGGGCTGGGGCTGGGCGGGCCCTACCTGCTGGCGCCGCTGGCCGCCCTCGTCGCAGCGGTCATCGCCGCGCTCGCCCACCTGCTCATCGGCGCGGGCCGACGGCCGCCGCGACTCATCGCCTTCGCCCGCTCGTTCGCGGTCGTGAACCTCGCCTTCGCGCTGGGCTGGATCAACGTTCTGCGCGGCCGCGAGATCGAACTGTGGCACCGCGCGGAGTGGCGGGCCCGAAGCTGAGTATCGACGTGCCGTGATCTGCGGGGCCAGCACAGCGAAGCCGATCCGGTCATCCATGAGGTGCGGTTCACTTGCGTCTGTTTCGAATAACTGGTACCGTGACTGAGGAGGCCAAGCCATGACGGCACGAACTCGGACCTTGTCCATCCCAGCCAAAGAGCGAGGCGCTGTCAAGCGCGTCCGCGACGTGTTCAAGGCCGGCCGAGACCGCACGACACGACCACAGATCCTGGTGCCCGGCTTTGACCTGAGTGCAGATCTTCCCAAGGGTTTCGTTGACGCCGTCGAGAAGGTCGCGCGTGAGTTCGCCGCTGGGCGAACCGTCACGATCACCTCGGTCGATGCTGACCTGACGACGCAGCAGGCGGCGAACATGCTCGGCATCTCCCGCCCGTTCGCGGCAACGCTGATGGACCGCGGCGACCTGCCGTCCTACAAGGTCGGCAATCGGCGGAAGGTGACGCAGGCAGCCGTCGAGTCCTACCGCAAGAAGCGCGACCAGAAGCGTCGCCGGCTGCTTCAGGACATGACGGACGAGGCGATCGAACTCGGCCAGTACTGATGCCCGGCCCTGGGCCCACCCCTCCGGGACCCGATGACGCCATCCTGGCCGTCACACTCGACGCCACCATCATCTATCCGATGGCGCTCTGCGACTACCTACTGTGGGCTGCCCAGCGCTCCGTCTTTCGGCCCGGATGGAGCCGGCCGATTCTCGATGAGGCCGAGCGCAACCTTGTGGCGAAGGGGACACCGAACGCGCCGCGGCGGATGCAGCGGATGCGCGAAGCGTTCGAGGACGCCGACCCGGGCAAGACCGCGATCGGTCGCGAGATGAAGAAGGTTCCCAAGGACGTGGATATGGACGACCGACACGTTGTCGCGGCGGCCCTGGCCTTTGGCGCGACGATTCGTCGTCACGAACAACGAGCGCCTTTTCCCGCAGGGCAGAACAGACCGCACATGGCACGCCCCGACGCGGTCCTCGGCCGCAAGGTGCGGAAGGAGTAGTAGACGGGGCGCGCACGCAAGGCCTGGCGCACAAGGTAAGCGCCCCAGTGCGGCAAAGGCGTTTGGAGAAGTCGATTCCTCGTGGCCTCTTGCGTGGGGCGTCGGACTCATACAAACTATGATTGCTATCATAAAAAGGGTGATGCACATGCGTCTCGTCGCTGGAGATACCGGGCTGATGGCATTCGCGTACCTCGCCCTCCACGAGGGCGAGCAGCGAACACTTCAAGAGCTGGCATCGGCCGTCGCGCGCGCCCCGCAGGTCGTCCAGGCAGCCCTTCGGTCCCTGGTCGACGAAGGGCTCGTCATCGCGAGCGCCAAGCCGCCCGGGACCGGGCGAGGCGCGTTGTACAGCGCCAACCGAGCAAGCCCGATCTTCTC
>JANOTJ010000569.1:0-2143 GCA_031416295.1 Chloroflexota bacterium | reverse complement strand
TCGGGCGGCCAGATCCGTTCCAGGGTGTCCGTGCGGACCTGGCCGTCGCGCACGGCCGGCTCGCGGACGAGCCAGCGCAGGAACCGCAGGTTCGTCGTCAGGCCCAGGACAACGGTCGCATCGAGCGCTCGCGTCAGGCGCTCCAGCGCCTCGGCCCGGTCCTCGCCGTGCGCGACGATCTTGGCCAGCATCGGGTCGAATCGGTCCGATACATCGTGGCCCTCGTCCACGCCGGCGTCCACGCGGATGCCGTCACCGGTCGGCCAGCGCAGGCGCTCGATACGACCGGTCGCGGGCAGGAATCCGGCCTCGGCGTCCTCGGCGTAGAGGCGGACCTCGATCGCGTGGCCGGTCTTGGCCACGTCGTCCTGCTCGAAGCCGAGCGGCTCGCCGGCGGCGAGGCGCAGCTGGTCCGCGACGAGATCCCGTCCCGTGATGAGCTCCGTCACCGGGTGCTCCACCTGGAGCCGCGTGTTCATCTCGAGGAACGTGGCCGCGCCACGGTCATCGATGAGGAATTCGCACGTGCCCGCGCCGACGTACCCCACCACCGCGGCAAGTCTGACGGCAGCCTCGCCGAGCGCCGCGCGCGCGGTCGCGTCGATCGCCGGGGACGGCGCCTCCTCAAGGACCTTCTGGTGGCGCCGCTGGACGGAACAATCGCGCTCTCCGAGGTGGATGCCGTGCCCGTGGGCATCGAACAGGACCTGGATCTCGATGTGGCGTGCGCCCTCGATGAGGAGTTCCAGGATCAGTCGGTCGTCGCCGAATGCAGCGAGCGCCTCGCGACGGGCGGCGGCCAGGGCGGCCGCGAGTCGGGCCGGCTCCCGAACGGTGTGCATGCCCTTGCCGCCGCCGCCGGCCGCGGGCTTGACCAGCAACGGGAACCCGACCCGCGCGGCGGCGGACGTCAGGGCCTCGTCCGACTGGTCGGGATCGTCATACCCGGCAGGTGTCGGTACGCCCAGGCTCGCGGCCAGCCGGCGCGCAGCGGCCTTGTCCCCCATCGCCCTGATCGCGTCGGGTGGGGGACCGACCCACGTGACACCGGCTGCGATGACGGCTTCGGCGAAGTCGGCCCGTTCGGCGAGGAATCCGAACCCCGGGTGGAGGGCGTCGGAGCCGGCGGCCCTGGCCGCAGCCACGACCGCGGCGCTGTCGAGCAGGTCGAGGGCATCCGGACCGGCCGTGGCTGGGAAGATCGCGGCGATCCCGAGCCGCGAGCATGTTCGGGCGATCCGGCGCGCGATCTCGCCACGATTGGCGATGAACAGTCGGCGGATCGGCCGACCTGGGGCGGTCGCTTGCCCTGTGATTGCGTCGGCGGCATCCGCGGCTCGGCCGGCCTCGACGGGCGCGCCGGCTCGGGTGCTCGCACCAGGCCCGTCCCTCCGGACGAATGCGTCGAACGCGTCAAACGCGACACGCCAGCGACCCCCAACGCGTCGCGCCGGGAGCTTCCCGGTCGCGATCCAGCGCTGGACGGTCCTGGTAGACGCGCCGGTGCGTCGCGCAACCTCGCTCGGCCGCAACTCGTCGCTCATCGTGGCGTGAGTGTCGCATACGTGGCGCGGAGGGAGAGCGCACGGGGATGGTGCCGCGCCGGAGCATGTACGCGACGAACCAGGGGGAGTCTTCGGCGCCCGGACGAGCCAGCCCAACCAGGTTTTTCCCTTCCAGCACTGTCGCTGCTGGTAACGGCGGATTCGACGCGGCAAGGACGGTCTTGGACCGGGTCCACGCACGGATCGAGCGCGTCGGCGGCGTCCGCGGCCTCCGAGGGGGCGGTACTAGCACTGGTGCTGCTGCAAGGGAATCCTGGTGCCTGGGCCGCGGGCCGGGCCGGCCGCGGGCCGGGTTCGGCGCCAGGGCGACTCGCGATCATGTCTGCGACAGGGAGCTGGGAACGTGGCGCGAACGGGCCGGAGTCGGGCCGCATTCGCAGGCTGGAGTCGGGCCGGAGTCGGGCCGCATTCGCAGGCTGGAGTGCCGTTCCCCCGAATCAGTCCACGGCCGCCGGGGTGTGGGCGATCTCGGCCAGTGCCCGCCAGATGAACACGAGTACGAGGGCAGAGCCGAAAAATCCGAACCAGAATGGCGCCGTGACCCCGAACTGCTGGGCGAGGAGCCCGCCGAGCAGCGA
>JANOTJ010000568.1:0-4605 GCA_031416295.1 Chloroflexota bacterium | reverse complement strand
GCCTGGCCTTGGGGACGAGGCCATCTACATCCCCGACTCGCTGCTGCTGGTCGTCAGGAAAGGGGATTCGATGGTCTCGATCGCCGTGTTCGACGACGGACGGTCGGAGTCCGAGCGACTCGAACTCATGAAGCAGATCGGAGCCATCGCGGCCGGCCGGATGTGACCATCGCCGCGGGGCGTCCTCGACGTTTCCCGAAGGGGAGTCGCGCTGACGCGTCGCTGGGCGTTCGTGACGATCGGTCTGGCGGCCGGGTTCAGCGGTCTGGCCGTCATCACCACGATCCTCACCGGCATTCCGCTGCTGCTGGTCGAAGCCGCGATGGTCCTGATCCCGCTGACTTTCGTGATCGTGGTCGTGCGTCGAACCCCGCGCCCCATCGTGCTGGAGGTCTGGCGCGTCGTGCGCGTCGGCCTGCTGGCCGGGTTCGCGGCGACCGTCGTGTACGACTCGGCCAAGGCCTTCCTGGGCTGCGTCCGTCCGAGTCCTTTCGCCGGGGTCGAGCGCGCGTCGAAGGCGTAGCGATCTCGGTGCGATTCCGCGTGACGGAGCCATGGTCTGGACGACCGGATTCCGAATGCACCCCCGTCAGCGGTACTGGCGGCTTGGATCCACGCCCGGTCGAGCAGGGCACTCTGGAGGGCGCTAGTCGAGTCTGGCATCGGCGTCCTTCAACCCGAGTTGGCGGTGTCTCCCGCCCGAAGCAACAACTGAGGACCTTTAGCGGTGGGTCAGAGGCCAGGCCGAGATCGCCGCGAAGCGCTCAGCGTGGCTCCAGGCTCGGGACGACCAGCCATCCAGCAGCTCGTCCGGCGTAGATCAGCTCTACGGTCGTGAGACCGGACTTCGCACGCGGGTCGGCGAGGTGGCGCTTCGCGATGCTCGGCTGAGGATCGGCCCGCATCGCTCCAGGTCGTGACCCTCGACGACCGTCTCGGGCTGGCCGCAGAACGCGAAGGCTTCAGGGTGGTCAACCTGGACCGAGGCTGATGAACGCCGGCCGGCCACGCACCAGCCGGCCATCTTCGGGCCGACAGGCAGGCGGTCCAGTCAGGCCGGGCGGCCCGCTCACGTCGGCCCCGATCGCGCGACAATGGGAGGCACGCCAAGGCGCCCGACGCCCAGCACCTTCGCGACGAGGAGCCCGATGCCCACGGCGACCCCACACCGGCGCCAAGCGTTCCGTATCTCCGCCCCGGCGGGGGTCGCGCTCGCCTGTCTGCTGACGCTCCTCCCCGCGGTCCTCGCCGCGTCGCCGCAACGCTTGGCCGGTCCCATCACGGACGACGTCAGCGCGCTCGGCGGGAGCACGTCCAGCGTCCAGGCGACTCTCGACGACCTCCAGCAGGCGACCGGCGCCCAGCTCTGGGTCTGGTACACGGACACGCTCGGCGGCCAGGTCTCCAGCGACTTCGCGGCCGCGACGGCCCAGGCGAGCGACCTCGGGACGACGGACGTCCTCCTCGTGATCGCCCTCAACGACCGAGCCTATGGGTACTGGAAGGGCGACAACGTCAAGATCTCCGACGCGGACCTCGAACAGGTTCTGTCACAGGACATGGAGCCCGCCCTCCGGTCGAGCGACTACCCCGGCGCGATCACCGCGACCGCGAAGGGGCTGCAGGTGGCGATGAACGGCGACGCGGTCACCCCGGGCGATGGCGCGATCCCGGGCGCCACCATCACGCCTGTGGGAGGCCCGTCCGGTGGCTCCACCGGCGGTTCGCCGGTCGGCACCCTCATCATGGTTGTGATCGTCGTGGGGCTCGTCGCCGCAGGCGGCTGGTGGTTCCTCTACGTTCGTCCGCGCGGGGCCGGTGGCCGGTCGGCGCACGGCGGGGCTGCCGGCGGCGCCCCGGACGACCCCAACGCGGACCTCGCCGCGATGCAGCCCAAGCAGCTCGACGAGCTCGCCAATCGCATCCTCGTCGAGACGGACGACGCGATCCGTGACTCGGACCAGGAGCTCGGGTTCGCCCAGGCGCAGTTCGGCGACGAGGCGGCGGTGCCGTTCGTGGCCGCGATCACGGCGGCCAGGGGCGACCTAAAGAGCGCCTTCACGATCCGCCAGCAGCTCGACGATGCGACGCCGGAGGACGCTCCGACCCGGCGGCAGATGCTGACCGACCTGGTCGTCGGGTGCCGGAAGGCACAGGACCGCCTGCGCGCCGAGACCCACCGATTCGAGGAGCTGCGGGCCCTCGAGAAGGAGGCCCCGGACATCCTCGCGAAGCTGCCCGCCAAGGCCGACGGGCTCGAAGCCCGACTCCCTGCCGCCCGGACGACCCTTGCGGGACTCGCCGAGTACGCGGAGGCGGATTGGCGGGCCGTCGCCGCGAACGTGGACAACGCCCGGACGAGGATCGCCGCCGTGCGGGCGGCGGCTGACCAGGGCGCGAAGGCGCTGGCCGCCGGTGCCACCGGGACGGCAGCGCAGGCGGCCCGGCTGGGCGAGGACGGGCTGGCCCAGGGAACCGATTTCCTCGACGCGATCGACCGTCTCGCCCTGGAGCTGGAGGAGGCGCGCACGAAGGTTGACGCCGAGCTCGCCGCGGCAGAGGCCGACCTCGCCAAGGCCAAGGCTGCTGCGGCAGGAGCTCCGCCGGACGCCGACGTGGCTCGCCGGCTCGCGGAGGCTGAGCAGCTGCTCGCCGAAGCCCGCACGGCCCTGGACCCACCCAGGCCGGACGTGACAGGGGCCTACGACAAGGCGCGTCGTGCCGACGATCTGGCCGACGCGGTCGAGAAGGGCATCCGGAGTGCCCGGGAGCAGCAGGCGCGCGATACCGCCCGGCTCGAAGCCGGGCTCCGGGCCGCCCAGATGGCCGTGACCCGCGCGTCGGACTACGTGGGCGGGCACCGCGGTGGCATCGGGACCGAGGCCCGCACCCGCCTCGCCGAGGCGGCCCGGCACCTCGGACAGGCCGTCGCGCTCGGGCCAACGGACTCGGCCGAGGCCCTCGCCGAGGCCGACCACGCGACTCGGCTCGCCGCCGAGGCTCAGACGCTCGCGGAGCAGGACTACGGTCAATGGGACGACCCGTTCCGCGGTGGGCGGAGCGGGGGCGGCAGTGGGCGGGGCGGCGGAGGAAGGGGCGGCGGAGGCGGCGGCTCGGACATCGCCGGCGCGATCATCGGCGGCATCGTCGGCGCTCTGCTCTCCGGCGGCGGACGCCGCGGCGGGGGCGGTGGCTTCGGTGGCTTCGGCGGCGGTGGCGGTGGCTTCGGCGGCTTCGGTGGCTCGTCGGGCGGCGGCGGCTTCGGTGGCTCGTCGGGCGGCGGGTCCTCCGGCGGTGGCCGTTGGTGACCCGGCGTCCGGCCCGGTCGCGGTAGGATGGTGACCGACGGACTGGGCGCACTTCATGGCGATCCCGGTCCGCTCGAAGGCAATGTGAACCGGTCCAGAATGACGCCGATAATCGGCGCGGGACAACACGGAGGGCACCACGTCATGGCCCAGTCCTCGATGCTCGGACGCGTCGGCCAGCTCGTCCGGGCCAACGTCAACGCGCTGCTCGACGGCGCAGAGGACCCGGAGAAGATGCTGGACCAGATGGTCCGGGACTACACGGAGAGCATCCGCGAGGCGGAGGAGGCGGTAGCCCAGACCATCGGCAACCTCCGTCTCCAGGAAGACGACGCGAAGGAGGCGGGCGAGGCCGCCGTGGAATGGGGCTCGAAGGCCGCAGCCGCGTCGAAGCGAGCCGACGAGATGCGCGTGGCCGGCAACGCGGCAGACGCCGACAGGTTCGACAGCCTCGCCAGGATCGCCATCAAGCGCCAGATCGGCTTCGAGGACCAGGTCAGGACGTTCGGCCCACAGATCGAACAGCAGACCGCGCTCGTCAGCCAGCTCAAGGACGGTCTCAACGTGATGCGTGCCAAGCGCGAGGAGCTCGTCCAGAAGAAGGACCAGCTGATCGCGCGCGCCAAGATGGCCCAGGCGCAGGTCCAGGTCCAGCAGTCCATCAATAGCGTGAATATCATGGACCCCACCAGCGAGGTCTCCCGCTTCGAGGAGAAGGTGCGCCACGAAGAGGCGAAGGCCAGGGGGATGGCCGAGGTCGCGTCTAGCTCCCTCGATGCCCAGTTCGCCAGCCTCGACGACGCCTCCTCCGATCTCGACGTGGACGCCCGCCTGGCTGTCCTCAAGAAGGGCGGCTGAGTCCAACCGCTTGCGACGCGTGAGCCCGGGCCTCGACGGCCATATGGACGATCGCGATGGATAGTGCGCACGCCGTGTCGGCGGTCACCATGGACCTGAACGCCGATGTGGGGGAGTCGTTCGGCTCGTGGCGCCTCGGGTCAGACGAAGACCTCATGCCGCTCATCTCGTCGGCCAACATCGCGTGCGGCTTTCATGCTGGTGACCCCCTCGTCATCCGACGCACGATCGATCTGGCGCTCGCGAACGGGGTCGCGATCGGGGCGCACCCAGGCTATCCCGATCTCGTCGGGTTCGGGCGGCGGCGGCTGGACATGGCAGCGGATGAGCTCGAGGCCGCCGTGGAATACCAGCTGGCGGCCCTCTCCGGCATGGCGCGAGCGGCTGGAGGCGACCTTCGGCACGTCAAGCCCCACGGGGCGCTCTACAACACAGCCGC
>JANOTJ010000567.1:0-1915 GCA_031416295.1 Chloroflexota bacterium | reverse complement strand
CCGTGGGCTCGCTACCAGGCACTTCGGGACCAGGATGCCAATGTCGCCCGCTATGAAGCGTGGCGGGGCGGCCTCCGCGCTGACGACGGCGGCACGACCGGCGCCTCGGTGGCGATGAGCGTGCTGCGCCGCCAGGCCCAGCGAGCCGGCGCGATCGCGCTGGCGGGCTTCGTGCTCGTCTTCCTTGGGTTCCTGATCCGCTGAGCGAGCACTGGAACGCGCGGCCACAGGGCGGTCAGGGGCGCAGCCGGCGCTCCCCGTCGTCGGTCAGCTGGCCGCCTCGCGTTGGTAGGGCACGCCGTCGGCGGCCGGCGGGGTGCTCCGACCGATGAGTCCGGCCAGGACCACGACGGTCACGATGTACGGCAGTGCATCGAAGAACTGCCCTGGCAGCGAGCCCAGGATCACGCCCAGATCGCCGGCCGGCGGCACGATCTTGATGGACTGACCGAGCCCCTGGGCAGAGGCGAACAGCAGGGCCGCGCCGAACGCGCCGATCGGACTCCAGCGCCCGACGATCATGGCCGCCAGACCGATGAATCCGCGGCCTGCGGTCATGCCCTGCTGGAACGATGCCGTCGCCTCCATGCTCAGGAAGGCGCCACCGAGGGCGGCGATGCCGCCGCCCGCGATGACATTCCGGTAGCGCAGCCGGATGACATCGATGCCGACGGTCTCCGCGGCGCGCGGATGCTCGCCCACGGCGCGCGTGCGCAGGCCCCAGCGCGAGCGGAACAGGAGGATCTGGAACACCACGACCAGGATCAGCAAGGTGATGGTCAACGGACCCTGGGCCAGCAGCGTCCCGACCAGCCAGCCGATGATCGGGACGTCCTTCACCCCCTCGGGTGTCGTCAGGACCTTGAACGCTCCGGCTCCGGTCGGCGAGGTCTTGGCCATGAGGGTGTTGAGGTAGCCGGTCACGCCCAGGGCCGCGATGTTGATGATCGTGCCCACGATGATCTGGTCCGCCCTGACCGAGATCGATAACCAGGCATGGATGGCTGCCACGAGCAGGCCCGACGCGATGGCCAGAGCCAGCGCGATGAGCAGCACCGGGGTGATGCCGAACACGATCGGATCCGACTTGCCCAGGATCGGCAGCAGGAAGACGCCCGCCGCCCAGCCGACGAACGCGGCCGTGAGCATCGTGCCCTCGATGCCGATGTTGACGATGCCGGAGCGCTCGCACAGGACGCCGCACAAAGCGGCGAATCCGATGGGCACGGCGGCGCGCAGCGTGATCGGCGCGATGTCGGGGAGCGTCGCGAGGAGGTACCCCAGGAACTGGAAGACGAGGCCCAGCAGCGGGATGGAGTACACGAGATCGATCAGGCCGTCCATCAGCGGGTCGCCTCGCCGCCGCCATACGACTTGGCGAAGGTCGTGGAATCCTCGAGACCGGACCTCGCGCCGCGCAGGCGGAAGACCCGTTGGATGACCGGGCCCGCGACCAGGAAGAACAGGATCGTCGCCTGCAGGACACCCACCAGTTCCTGCGGGACACCGGCCTGGATCTGCATCGCGGCTGAACCACTGCGCATCGCTCCGAAGAGGAGGGCCGCCAGGATGATCCCGACCGGACTTGTCCGGCCCAGGAGGGCCACTGCGATGGCATCGAAGCCGACGGTCGTCCCGTACGACGCCGTCATGAGCTTGGTCACGCCCAGCAACTCGAACGAACCGGCCATGCCCGCGAGCATCCCGGCCAGGGACATCGTGAGCACCAGCAGCCCGCGCGGCGACATCCCGGCATAGCGCGCGGCGTCGGGGCTCGCGCCGGCCGTCCGGATCTCGAAGCCGCGCGTCGTCCTGTACAGGAGCAGGCCGTAGAGCACGGCCATGATCGGCGCCACGATCAGGCCGAGGTGCCCGTTCCTGCCCAGGATCACGGGCAGCGCCGCGTTCCCGACAT
>JANOTJ010000566.1:0-3945 GCA_031416295.1 Chloroflexota bacterium | reverse complement strand
CGCTCCAGGCGCAGCGTGCGCGGACCACGTGGCGGCCCACCGAGCAGGGCCGGTCGGCGACCGAGCTCCACGCGCAGGTCCATGACGATGCGCTCGCGCTCCGGGTCGATGGCCGGGTTGGTGACCTGGGCGAAGGCCTGTCGAAGGTGATCCGCGACCGGGCGGTCCAGGCGCCCACGGCCCGCGGTCGGGGTGTCGTCGCCCATGCTCCAGAGCGGTTCGTGCGACTCCAGGGCCATGGTCTTGATGTCGAGGCGGGCGCGCTCGGCATCGAGGCCGACGAGGTAGCGGACGAGGTGCGGGGTGATCGCCTCGTGACCGGCGGCGGTGAGCGCCGCGGCGGCGGACTCCGGCGAGTCCTCGTGGAGTGGCCGCGGCGCGTCGTGGATGGGCAGCGCCCGCAGCGCCCAGGCCTTGGCGTCCGTGTCCTCCAGGATCGCCCTCCGCGACGGATCGACGAGCAGCAACTCACCCGGGCCGAGGCGCCCCCGACGGATCGTCTCCGACGCCGCGAACGGCACCGCGCCGGCCTCCGAGGCAAGGGCCACGAGTCGGTCGACGGTGACCGCGAAGGCGGCCGGGCGCAGCCCGTTGCGATCGATCAGGGCGCCCACCCGGCGACCATCCGCGAACACGATCGCGGCCGGGCCGTCCCAGGGCGCAAGCAGGCCCGCGGTCCGCCGACGCAGCGTGGCCACGTGGGGATGCGGCGTTCGTCGAAGCGGCAGCGACTCGGGGATGGCGGCGAGGATGGCCGGCGTCAGGTCCCAACCGGTGGCGGTCAGGAGCTCCAGGCCTTCGTCCAGGGACAGCGAATCCGAGCCGTCCGCAGACAGCAGTGGGCCAGCTTCGATGAGCTCGGCCGCGATGGGCTTCGCGCCGAGATCGCGGGTGCGCCCGCGGACCTGCTCCCGGTTGCCCCGGACCGTGTTGATCTCGCCGTTGTGGGCGAGATGGCGGAACGGCTGGGCGAGTCTCCAGACGGGGTGGGTGTTGGTCGCGTAGCGCTGGTGGAAGACCGCGTAGCCCACCTCCAGCGGCGCTCGCAGATCCGGGTACAAGTCGGCCAGTCGGCCGCCCGACACGAGGCCCTTGTAGACGACGGTCAGGCACGACATGGAGGGCACGGACAGGTCGGCCAGCGCGCCGCCGGCCGCGCGCGCCGCCGACTCGAGGCGGCGGCGGGCGACGACCAGCCGGCGCTCGAAGGCGCTGTCCGCGATCGGGCGGGCGGGCGGCACGGCCGTCCTCGACGACCCTGCCGGCAGGGTCGGCCGGGCGATGATGGCCTGCGCTGGCGTCGGTCGGGAGGCCGCCGCGGCGGCCCCGAGCGCTGACGGATCGAAGGGCACGGCACGCCAGCCGAGAAGGGTCAGGCCAGCCTCGTCGAGGACCCGTTCCACGAGGACACGCGCGACACGTTCGGGGGCGCGGCCGCGGGGCAGGAACAGCATCGCGATGGCCGGCCCGGTCCCGGCGGCCGGCCCGGCTCCGTCGGCGGGCCCAGGCCCGGCGGCCGGAGCACCCGTGCCTTGGCCGCCGGTCAGGTAGGCGAGGACCGACGGATCCAGCGGGAAGGAGACCCCGGCGCCGTCACTCGACTCACCGTCCGCGGCGAAGGCGCCGCGATGGCCGAGGGAGCCGAGGCCCGTCAGGGCGAGGGGCAGGACCCGCGATCGCGATCGGCCACCGGCGTCCGCCACGAACCCCACGCCGCATGCATCGTGCTCATAGCGCTCGTCGTAGAGCGGGGCGCGGGCGGGGCGGTTGCGGCGGGGGGTGTCCATGTTCGATGCGTCTCCGGTGGTGCTGCGGAGTTGACGGTCCCAGGGGTGACGGAGCGGGCGCGAGGCGCGATCGGGACCCGGGAGGAGCCGGTCCCGACCGGCCGTGCGCCCGACGTCAGGACTGGTAGGCGGCCTCCCCGTGGACGGACAGGTCCAGGCCCATCTCCTCCGACTCCGAGGTGACCCGGATGCCCAGGATCGCATCGACCACCTTGATGATCACGAAGGTGGAGATGACGGCATAGGCGACCGTGGCGCCGACTGCGATCAACTGGTTGAGGAGCTGCGTGGCGTTGCCCTCGAGCAGCCCCGTGTAGGCCTGCTGGATGCCGGCCGAGGCGAAGACGCCCGTGGCCACGGCGCCGAACATGCCACCCACACCGTGGACCGCGAAGACATCGAGCGCGTCGTCGATCTTGAGGCGCGAGCGCAGCAGCGTGGCGCTGTAGCACAGGCCGCCCGCCACGAGGCCGATGAACAGCGCGCCGCCTACCCCGACGAAGCCTGACGCCGGGGTGATCGCGACGAGGCCGGCCACGGCACCGCAGGCGGCACCGACGACGCTGACCTTGCCCTTGTGCAGGTGGCTGGCCAGGACCCACGTGATGGTCCCGGCGGCCGCCGCCGTGTTGGTGACCATGAAGGCGTTGGCGGCGAGGCCGTTGGCGGCGACGGCGGAGCCGGCATTGAAGCCGAACCAGCCGAACCACAGGAGGCCCGCACCAAGGACGGTCATCGGCACGTCGTGGGGCTCAAGGCCCTCACCGTTGATCGTCCGGCGGCCGATGAGCATGGCGACGATCAGGGCCGACACACCCGAGCTGATGTGGACGACAGTGCCACCGGCGAAGTCCAGGGCGCCGAGCTTGAACAGCCAGCCATCCACGGACCAGACCCAGTGGGCCAGCGGCGAGTAGACGAAGATGGACCACAGGACGGTGAACAGCACGAAGGCGCTGAAGCGCTTGCGTTCGGCGAAGGCGCCGGTGATGAGCGCCGGCGTGATCGCCGCGAACATCAGCTGGAACGCCGCGAACAGCACGAACGGCACCGTGACAGCATATGTCTCGGATGGCTCCAGGCCGACGCCGTTGAAGAAGGCGAAGTCCAGGCCACCGATGAGGCCGAGCCCATTGACGTCGGGCCCGAAGGCCAAGGTGAAGCCGACGATGACCCAGACCACGCTGACGATGGCCAGGCCGAAGAAGCTGTGCATGATCGTCGAGAGCACGTTCTTGCGGCGAACGAGACCCCCGTAGAACAGGGCGAGCCCGGGCAACATGATCATGACCAGGGCCGTCGACATCAACAGCCAGGCGGTATCTCCCGAATCCATCCTGCGATCCTCCCTCCCGAGGCGACACGGACATCACGGGCATCGCCGGATGTGGGCGGAAGGCTATGGAGCGCGAAGGTCGCGGTCGGCCCCGTAGCGGGACCGACAAGGTGTCGGTTGGGGGGCGAGCGGACCCCGATCCACGCCGTCGGTTGCGGACCGGATACGGCCACGCTCAGGACTGCGATGATCACTCGGTAGCGGTCCATCCCCGACGTCCAGTAGACGCGGTCGTCCCAGGTGAGCCCAATCCCGCCTCGCGTTCCGTAACGGCCCTGCAACGGCTCGCACCGTGATCCGTCGAGCCACTTGATGGGTGCCGGCCTCAGACTGGCGCGATGCTGAAGACCGCGCTCCGATTCTTCCTGCTCCGGTTCCTGCCACGGCGTCTCTTCCCACTGCTCACCGCGCTTGAGGTCATCCGCCTCATCCGGCGGCTGCGTCGCAAGGGGCCCGAGCCCGTCAAGCCGCGTCGAGTCGTGACCAGCCGAGGACCGAACCCGCCGAGCTGACTGCGCGCCTCCTGCGCGTCAGGCGCCGCCGGCACCGCCACGGCCACGCCCGAGGGACGTGATCACAAGCACCGCCCCGAGCACCACGAGGATCGCCGGCCAGAACCAGTCGAAGTCGATCTCGGGCAGGTACTCGCGGACGAGCAGGAACGCGCCAAGGAGGATCGAGCTCGTGGCCCTCGCCCATCGCCCACCTCGCCGCGTACCGCACGAACAAACACGGGAGCGGCCCCGGAGGACCGCTCCCGTTCGTCGGTGGAGTTCGCGAGCCTTACGGCAGCGTGAACTCCTGCGTCTGCGGGTTGAGATG
>JANOTJ010000565.1:0-4483 GCA_031416295.1 Chloroflexota bacterium | reverse complement strand
GCCCGAGGTGGCCCGCTCCGTGCGTGACGCCGGGCACGAGATCGGCCACCACGGGTACCTGCACGAGAGCGTGCGCGGCGCGGACGAGGCGACCGAGGAGGGGTATCTCCTGCGCGGTCTCGAGGCGCTGGATTCGGTGCTTGGTCTGCGTCCCGTGGGCTATCGGCCGCCGTCGTGCGATCTGACCTACCGGACGACCACGCTGCTGGCTCGCCACGGGTTCCACTACTGCTCGGGGTTCATGGATTCGGACCACCCGTACCGGCACGCATCCGGGATCGTGGAGCTGCCGATGCACTGGAGCCTCGACGACTGGAACCGCTACAACTACGTGCCGGGCTACACGTCGTCGCCGATCCTGCCGCCCTCGGTCGTCGTGGATGCCTGGTACGAGGAACTTGAAGGGCTGGTGGCGGTCGGCGGCCTGTTCGATCTGACCATGCACCCGTTCATCAGCGGCCGGCCCGCGCGGGCACTGGCGCTCGAGGGGTTGATCGCCCGGGCGCGCGAGATCGACGGACTGTGGATCGCAGCCGGCGACGAAATCGCCACCTGGGTCGAGGGGCTTGGGCTGCCGCCGGTGACCCATGAGCCACCCGTCGTCCCGCCGGCGGGTCAGCCGGGCGGCGCGACCACGTGGACGACGCCGACCATGCCGTAGGCCTCGTGACCCGGGAGGTGGCAGATGTACGAGTACTCCCCGGGCGATCGGAACGTGATGGTCGTGGTCACGGTCGTGCCGGCGGGCACGGAGACCTCGTCGGGGCTGCCGCCGTGGTGGGCATCGGTGCCGCTCCGGTGTCGGGCATGGAAGGACTCGTCGCCGATGAGCCACTCGTGATCGATCGGATCATCGTTGGTCAGCCTGAACGTGACCGCGGCCCCAGCCTGCACGGTCACTTCCCGGGTGCTGAAGGTCGAGTAGCGCATCGTGATCGAGATCGCCCCGGTCGCGCCGCCATCACCGGTGGCCACGCCCGATGTCCAGGCCATGGCGATGCCCGCGAGACCCAGCGCGAGCGCCGCGCCGCCGACGATGGCGAGGCGCCCGGTGCGACGGCGGTCGACCGCGGCGGTCGTAGCGCCCGCCGTCGATTTGGTCATGCGGGTCGGAGGCCGCTGTCGGACGGCCGTCGCGTGATGAGGATGAGGATGCCGCCGACGCCCAGGACCATGAAGCCGAGGCCGAGCGCCCATCGGATCGAGGCGGCGACCGTCGGATCCATGGCGCCCGGGAGGTCCAGGCCGGCGTCGACACGGGACGGCATACCGGCACCGGTCGCGTCCACGGCAAGGTCGAAGCCGAGTTGCCCCGCATTCCCATCGATGGCCACCTTCGTCAGCCAGGCACGCTCGGGCACCCAGCCCATGCCCTGATCGGACCGCAGGTCCGCGAGCAGTTCGGGCGAGGCCTGTGCGCTGTGGTCGAGGGCCATGCCGTTGAAGCCGTCCGGTGCCGGAAGCAGTGTCGGCGAGGCATCGGTCAGGAGGTACACATCCGCCTCGACACGCTCGTTGCCGGTCTTGCCCAGGGCGAGGATGCGCAGCGGGACCCACGGGTCGTCGGTCGGGATCGTGATGTGCACGGCGGTCCCATCGCCGACTTGCTGGCCGCGGGCCGCCGCGGCCTCGGCATCGAACGCTGCCGCGAGGAAGATCTGGCTGCGCGCGGCGTAGAACTCGAGGACCTCGGGGGCATCGGGCGGGAGGCGGAAGCCGTGATCCGTCGCCCAGCGGCCGACCTCGTCGGCGCCACCGCGCAGGACGGTCAGGTCGAGGGCATCGATGGTCACTTCCATGAGCACTTCGGCGTCGCTCGCCGCCTCACCCGCGACCGGGGCGAAGAAGGCGTCGCGCTGGGCCGGTTCGGTCTCGATGAGCAGCCGCTGAAGCGTCCAGTCGCCGCCCTTCTCGACACTCGTGGGGATCCCGGGGAGTGGCGTGAGGCTGCCGAACGAGCCACCACCGCCGGCGAACTCGAAGGCCGTGACATAGTGCTCGTTGCCGGCGTGGTAGCCCGCGAAGGTCGTCGTGCGCAGCAGATTGACGGCCCCGTTCGGGCCGATCAGCCCGCCGCAGGCGAGGGCCGGCGCCGCGGCCAGGATGATGACGATGCAGGCCCCGAGCAGGGCAATCGTGGTGCGGATCGAGCGGGGCATCGGTCGGGCCTCCTGCGGTCGGCCGGTCGAGGTCGTCGGGACCGGTCCGTCATGGCGCAAGACTCCGGGGAGGGGAGTGGGGTTCCCGTGGGACTGTGCCGCGCGTTCCCGGAACGAGGTACCGGCACGTGCCGGGCGGCGGGTCCCGGTGCGCGATAGCACCATCGCGGCATGGCGACCGTAGCGTGGGGGACGCACACTGACCCGCATGCGACGCCTGCCCGCGCCCCTCGTCCTCGCCTTGCTCCTCGTGATCGCGGCCGCGTCCCCGGTCGCGGCGGCCGACTTCCCCGCGAAGGACAGCGGCTATCACACCTACGAGGAGATGGCCGCGGAGGTGGCCCAGGCCGAGGCCGATCATCCCGACATCGCCCAGCGCTTCAGCATCGGCCAGAGCTACGAGGGCCGCGAACTGTGGGCCATCAAGATCTCCGACAACGTGGCCGCGGACGAGGACGAGCCCGAGGTGCTGTTCGACGCCCTGCACCATGGCCGCGAGCACCTGACCGTGGAGCAGGCCCTGGCGATCATGCACTGGCTGACCGACGACTACGGCACGGACAGCCGGATCACGAAGATCGTGGACCGCCGCGAGATCTACATCGTGTTCATGGTCAACCCCGACGGCGGCGAGTACGACCTGACCGGCAGCCCCTATCGGGCGTGGCGCAAGAACCGCCAGCCCAACGCCGGATCGAGCTATGTCGGCACGGACCTGAACCGGAACTACGGGTATCGATGGGGGTGCTGTGGCGGTTCCTCGGGAAGCAAGTCCGCCCTGACCTATCGCGGCCCAGCCGCATTCTCCGCACCCGAGACCCGGGCGATGCGCGACTTCATCGACAGCCGCGTCGTCGGCGGCCGACAGCAGATCCGGACCGCCATCACGTTCCATAGCGCAGGCGAGCAGGTCCTGTGGCCGTACGGCTACACCGCGACCGACGTGCCGAAGGACATGACCCGGGACGATCAGGCGGCCCTCGTGGCCATCGGCCGAACGATGGCCAGGCTCAGCGGCTATACGCCGATGCAGTCCAGCACGCTGTACGTCACTGACGGCGACGAGATCGACTGGGCGTACGGGCGACACCGGATCTTCATGTACACCTTCGAGCTGCACCCGTCGCATGACGACGTGAGCTCGAACGCGCGGTTCTATCCACCCGACGAGGTCATCGATCGGGAGACGGCCCGCAACAAGGGCGCGATCCTGTATCTCATCGAGCGCGCGTTCTGCCGCTACAACGTCATCGGCAAGGCCGCGACGCACTGCGGCCCGTTTTTCGACGACTTCGAGGCGGGCACGGGCTGGACTCGCGATCCGCTGGGCACGGATGCCGCGACCGACGGGGCCTGGCAGCGCGGCGACCCGGCCGCGACCACGTCCCAGGCAGGCACGGTCACGTCGGGACGATATGCCCTCGTGACCGGGCTCGCCGCCGGGCCGTCCGCTTCGGCCAATGACCTGGACGGGGGCGTCACGAGCATCCGATCCGTGGGCATCGTGCTGCCCGATCCGGTGGGGCGCCTGACCTTCCGGTACTACCTTGTGCACAACTCGTCATCGTCGGCGGCAGACTGGCTCCGGGCCTACATCGAGACGACCGATGGGACGCGGACACTCGTCCGCGAGGAACTCGGTGACGCGGCCACGGACCTGCCTTCGTGGGCGAGTGCCTCCATCGATCTCAGCGCCTGGGCCGGCCAGGAGATCCGGATCGTTTTCGAGGCACGTGACGGCAGCCCCGGCGGGACCGTCGAAGCCGCGGTGGACGACGTCCGCATCACGCGGCCCTAGGTGATCGACGAGACGTCGAGCCCAGCGGCTTCATAGCGGGCACGAAGCCGACCGGACCTCTGGCGCTGGCCTGGGACGCCAGCGAGGGATGCTGCCCGACTGACCCCGATGACCGGGCCGCCGGAATGCCCTCCTCGCGGGCGATACGGACGCACCGGAGCCGCCGGCGCAGGCTGGCCAGGTCAGCACGTGACCCTGGCCCAGGTGGTAGGTCGCCCCGAGTGGCCCTGGCCCAGGTGGTCGGCCGCCCCGAGTGGCCAGGAGGAGGAAGCCCCGGGCCCTCCTGATCGGTGTGACGAAGGCGACGACGATGTGGTTCGGCGCGGTTCTTGCCGGGGATCTCGGTCATCCCCGGACGCCAGGACGTGTCCAGGTCGCCGCTGACCACGGATCGGTCCGTGGATGGGGTCAAACGTCGCTGGAAGTTCGGCCGAGTCCGCCAGATGTCGTCCCCCAGAACGTTCGGCGGGCTGCCCGTGCTCCTGGAGCCCGCGCGCACCCGGAACGACGACACGCTCACGCACGC
>JANOTJ010000564.1:0-3531 GCA_031416295.1 Chloroflexota bacterium | reverse complement strand
AGCTCGACCCTGGACAGGTCGACGCGGCGCGGATCGAATCGACTGAGATCCACGTCGCGGCGAGCGTCGCCAAACGCGCGAACGATGTCCTCACGTGACATCTCGGGAAGGTGGAGCTCCGGCAGGTGGAGGTCCTTGAGCGGTGATGCAGGCATCGAGCGCCTCCTCGGAAAGGTGCGCGTAGCGCACGGGGGTAAGGGCTATACCCTACGCTCAATCGACCGACGAGGGGCTCGCACGATCCGATGCAGGCGAGACAAACGCATGTCGAATCGCTTGTCCTGATCGCCTGGCGGGCGGCGCTCTGACGTGGGTACCATCGGCGACGTGTCCATCGCCCGTTCGATCGACCGCGCGACAGCGCGCCGATTCCTCGTCGAGCGCCACCTGCTCGCCCCGCCCCGCGCCCTGCCGCCTGAGCTCGACTCGGTGCGGGCGGTCGTCGGCCGGCTAGGCTCGCTCCAGTTCGACCCGCTGGACGTCGCCGGACGCAATCACGACCTCGTCCTCGCCTCGCGGATCGGCGGGTATCGGCGCGCCCTGACGGACGCCCTGCTGTACGAGGAGCGCTGGCTGTTCGAGGCGTACAACAAAGGCCTGTCGCTGCTGCCGACCGGGGAATTGCCGTTCTACCGAATCGCCTGGGACCTGTCGGCACGGCGCCACGCCGATACGGCGTTCGTCGAGCACGCCGACCTGGTCGCGGAGCTGCTTGACCGGATCCGCCGCGACGGCCCGCTGTCCTCCACGGACATCGAGCCGCGCGCGGCCATCGAGTGGTACTGGCGGCCGACCAACCAGGTGCGGGCGATCCTGGAGGCGCTCGCCGAGGCCGGAGTGCTGGGGCTCGCGCGCCGCGAGGGCAATCGCCGCGTCTACGACCTGGCCGAACGGCTCTTCCCGGCGGGCCTGCTTGCTGAGCGACGGTCCGAGGAGGAGCAGCGCACCCACAAGCTTCTCTCGCGCTATCGCGCCCACGGTCTGCTCGGGCTGACCGGCCAGGCGGAGGTGTTCCTGGGGACGGGAAAGGCCACTGACCGCTACCGGCGGCGGGACGCGTTGATCGAAGCCTCGGAGCTGGTCCGGGTCGGCGTGGATGGCGTCCGTGGCGATCGCCTGGTGCTCAGCGGGGAGCTGCCGCTGCTGGATGCCGCGGCCGATGCGGTCCGCGACGGCTCCCTGTTCCGTGGCGGCGTGGCCTTCCTCGCGCCCCTGGACCCGTTCGTGTGGGATCGCGAATTCCTGCGCTCGCTCTTCGACTTCGACTACGTCTGGGAGGTCTACGTGCCCGCGGCCAGGCGACGCTGGGGGTACTACGTGCTGCCGATGCTCGCGGGCGACCGGCTCGTCGGGCGCATCGAGCCGCGTATCGAGCGGACGACAGGCACGCTCCGGATCCTCGATGTGTGGTGGGAGGACGGCTTCGACCCGCTCGCCGACGAGGGCTTCCTGGACGACCTCGCCACGGCCATCGAGGCCCATCGCGCGTTCACCGGGATGGCGCGGGTGGCGCTGCCGCGGACGCATCGACATCGAGGGTTGGTGGCCGCGCTCCGTGCGCGTCTGGGGGTGGCGCCGGGCGCGCGGCGCCGCTGGGGGTGACGCCGGGAGCGCGGCGCCGAAGCCGACCTACGGGTTGACTTCGACGCTCCGCCAGGGCGACCAGTTGCCGGCCCGGTCTCGGGCGCGAACCCGGAATTCGATGGTCAGCCCGCGCCGCCAGTAGCGCGTCGCCGTGGTGTCGGTGGTGGTGCCGTAGGAGACCCACTCGCCGCCATCGATGCGGCGGGCCGTCTCGTAGTAGCGCAAGCCGGAAGTGAGGACCTGCAGGCGCGTGTCGCGGCCCGCCCAGCGGATGTAGACCTTGGTCGTGTCGCTATCGATGACGCGCTTGGCGACGGTGCCGACCTTCGCCCACGCCGCTGTCCGGTCCGGGCCTTTCAGGAAGACGCCCGCCCAGTAGCGCTTGCCGTCGTTGCCGATGGCCATCCCGAATCCGACGTAGTTGTAGTCCCTGGACAGGATGATCGCCGCATGACCGGACGACCGCATCCAGCCCTGGACCGCGAAGGCCACCGAGTAGTCGAGTGCCTCGGCATTGTTCCAGGCGATGATCTCGCCGGCGCCGTACCAGGTCATCCCGGAGGCCGTGATCCTGTCGAAGACGTCGGACCCGTCGGCTTCCTGATGGCTGAATGTGCCGGTCGCGGCCATCGAGGTTGCCCGCTCGCGAGCGAGGTCCGCGACCCTCGGGTCCCACTTCAGGGTGACGAGGTCGCGATCGGAGCGCTGACGGTTGATGAGGGTCAGGGCATCCTGCTCCGCGTCCGAGATGTCGGCCGTGGAATAGGTCGTCGCGGCCGATGTGGACGCGGGCGCGAGGACGGCGAACAGGACGAACGCGAGGCTGACGAGAGCATGGCGGCGGGTTGGGGATGACATGCTCCGATCGTGCTCGACTGGAGGGCCGCGAACCACGGTCCGCCTGTCCCACCCACGAGCCGCGGATGGTCACGTCCCCGGACCGCACCGCTTCCGCAGTGACCCGCCCGGTCCGCTCCCAGCCCCATCATCCAGCCTCGGGAACTCGACGCAGCCTGGTGTGGGACGATCAGTGCCGGACCACCCCGACCCGTGACTCGCGACCCACATAAGGAGATCCGATGGCTGCCATCCGACGCGCCGCTGTGACCTGGACCGGCGACCTCATCTCCGGGAACGGCAAGGTCACGGCCTCCTCCAGCGGGGCCTTCAGCGGCCTGCCCGTGACCTGGGCCAGCCGGACCGAATCGGCCGACGGCCGGACCAGCCCGGAAGAGCTCGTCGCCGCGGCCCACGCCTCGTGCTACGCGATGGCCTTCTCCGGCGCCCTCGGTCGTGCGGGTACGCCACCCGAGCATCTCGCCGTGTCGGCCACGGTGACATTCGACAAGGTTGATGCCGGCTGGAAGGTCGTCTCGTCCGCCCTGGCCGTCCGCGGCGTCGTGCCCGGGATGTCCTCGGAAGACTTCGTCGCGGCGGCCGAAGCAGCCAAGGACGGCTGCCCGATCAGCGGCGCGCTCAAGGGCAACGTGGAACTCTCCGTCGAGGCGACGCTCGAGGGCTGAGGCATGGCGGGGGGCCGCGTCGCGGGGGGCCGCGTCGCGGGCGGGGCAATCGCGGGCGGGGCGCATCTGGCGCTTGCCCTGCAAGCCGTAGATGCACATCCGTCATGGCCGTGCATGATCCTTGCCCAGATCGACACCATCGTCAGTCTGGTCATCGATCCACGAGGCGTTCGTCGCAGGAACGCATCTGAGGCTTGCGTTCAGCAGGAGCCGTCGGGCAGGGCCAGCTCGCGGCGCGCCAGGCCAGGGCCAGCTCGCGGCCGGCGCGCCAGGTGCGCCTCGCGGCCGGCGAACGCAGGGCCAGCTCGCGGCGCGCCAGGTGCGCCTCGCGGCCGGCGCCCCGGAACTACCCGATCGTGAGCAGGCGGCGCGGGTTGGCGACCGTCATCGTCTCGATCTCCGCCACGCTGACACCCGCCTCGCG